>NZ_BTGX01000001.1:0-7935 GCF_057543435.1 Candidatus Rickettsia mendelii
TAGCTTTCAAAGCTTGATTTAAGAAACTCTTAGCCGCATTAGTATTACTTATTAGAGTAGTACAAGCAGAAGTAAATAAAATTGATAGCATCTCCATTCTTATCTAAAATTCTATATAGATATTCTTACTTACCTCTTAACTTTAAACATATGTTTTATCAATCCTCCAACTAAATTCTAAATTTAGGTTTCCAGTACCATCTAAGCCTATCTAAGATCTTCAAAGCATGATATTGAACCCATATAATATTCTTATACTTTAACACTCTGTTAATAATCTCTTCTTATTCTCTATAAATGATACCATGTTTATAATACCACCCCACTACCCATATGATTTATTGTACTTACAAATGACAGCGCTTGAAATACTTAAAATAATTTCTCTATATATGCAACAAGACCCTATATAACTCATCCTGCAATTATTAGGAAAAATATTTATCATCACTGTTAGAATCATTAGATTTTTCAAATGAATAGAAACTTTAAGTACTTCTGAATATTTGTTCTGCTTACTACTGGCTATAAAATCTTTAAAGATTAATGTTTAAAATAATTTTCAAAAGTAAAGTTCACTGTCATAAAAATAGTACCCTCGAAATAGCAATACCTACGTAAGTCCAGCTAATAAGCTGAGAAATCTGCCAATAAAACATTTTTCATCAATAGCAATAATTATTCTTATAACATCATTAAATACATATTTCTCAATTATTGCTAAAATAAAAGGATATAAAAATATGCTTAGCATTATCGAAGTAATAAAACCTAATGTTCTAGTTGCAAATCCAATTATGCCTTAATATAAGCCAAAAAATAAGAAAATATCAAAAAATTTGATCATTATTGTTAACTTCTATTGAATAATTGGGCTTTAATCTTATATAATTAATAATTTAATTATAATAAAGTTTTATTATGAGTGATAAAATTTTTTATAACCTATCCGGTAAGACACTAGTTGCTACACCACATGTGATTACAAAAGGTATTTACCATAAATCCTTAATTTATATGCTGTCACATACAGATGAAGGAGCTATAGGATTAATATTTAATCGTTTAGTAAATCACATAGATTTAAAATCATTTTTTAAAATAAAAAATGATGAAATAACTAATCCTGTTATGATTCCTATATATCTTGGCGGGCCTATAGAACATGAAAAGGCCTTTTTCCTTCATTCTACTGATTATAATAAAAACTTATTACTAGATTTTCAAAATGATTTAGCAGTAAGTTCTAACATAGAAATTTCAGAAGATATAGCCTTTGGCAAGGGTCCTAAAAATAGCTTATTCATTGTAGGTTACACAGCATGGAAAGCAGGACAACTTGAAAAAGAAGTAGAAGAAAATCTATGGCTAGTTATGGATTGTGATAAAGAATTTATTTTTGCTGATAATCCAGAAAATAAATGGCATAATGCATTAAAGCATTTAGGTATTGATGAAGTACATTTTTTATCACAAATAGGAAATGCTTAGATTTTATTATTAATCAGCATCTTTAGTAAACCAAAGCAAGAATACTTTAAAAATTTCCTATGATTGATAATTAAATATACAAAATTAGAGTGTTGTAATTTATATTTATTTGTTTTTATATCAAGTATTCTTACTGTATAGAAAGATTTAAATCGACTAGTACTGTTTTAATATCTTCTATACAAACTTACTCTTATTTCCTATTTCTGATAGTGCTACAAGCTATACTATAGTTACTCCATAAGCTTACCATGTATATAAAAATCATAAGCTGTTTGATAAAAGCTGATAGCTTCTTCTGTTAAATGCGGTAGACTTAATATCTCTTCCTTTTTTTCACCTAATAATTTATAAGTTTTTGATGGTAATTTAGGACTTAAAATTACTAGCTGTTTATCTTTTAAAAAACCAAGTAATTGATATGTACTTATAAAAGCTCTATTTGCTGGATTATAAAGTATGTCTTGTCCCCATAATTTACTTTTATACTCAAATCCTAGTATACCACAAATCGTTGGTGCTATATCTATTTGGCTTGCTAGATTATTGATTTTTTGTGGTTTTAATATTTGCGGTGCATAAATAATTAAAGGTATATGATATTTTTCTATAGGTAAGTCTGTTTTACCTGCACTAGAAGCACAATGATCAGCAGTAATTACAAAAATAGTATTTTTAAACCATTCTTTTGTTTTTGTGGTTTCTAGGAATTTATTTATTGCGTAATCTGTATATTTAACTGCTGCATTACGCCCGCTACCGGAGGGTAAATCAATTCTATTTCCAGGAAAAGTATAAGGACGATGGTTTGAAGTAGTCATAATTAATGAGAAAAATGGTTTTCCTTGCTTATAGTCTTCATCAGCTTGCTGGATTGCTTTATTTAATATATCCTCGTCTGCTACCCCCCATATATTTGCAAAGCTTATTTCATGAGCCTTAAGGTTACTGCGGTCAATTATATTATAATTATTACCGCTAAAATAATTACGTAAATTATCAAAATAGCTATAACCACCAAAAATAAAATTAATATTATATCCTTGATTTCTAAAGATACTGCCAATATTAAACAAATTTTGATTGTTAGGTCTGCGCACTATTGACGAACCAGGCGTCGGAGGAATCGATAAAGTTATTGCTTCAAGACCTCGTACGGTTCTTGTACCTGTTGCATAAATATTTGTAAAAACCATACTTTTGTCTACTAACTCATCTAAATAGGGTGTAATATTATCATTATTACCAAAGCTTTTCATGAACTTGGCGCTTAAGCTCTCTACCATAATAAAAATTACATTATATTTGTGAAGATTTAAATTTTTAGAAGTAATAATTCGCTCTATAGAATCATTGCTTACGAATTTATCTTTATTATTGTGCAAACTATTACGTACTATGTTCAAAGCACGCTTACTATCAATAGTAGGATAAAAACTATTATAATTTAAACTATTATTAAAATAAGCAGAAAACAGCTCGTAAGGACCGTTTTTACTTAATTCTGCTGCATATCTATTAGAATAGAAATTTAGTTTTTCAGAATCATAAAATTTAAAAGCAAAAGAACTAACTAAAGCTAGGATAATTGCTATAATAAAACAAGATTTACGACTTATATTATAAGCAGACTTAATAAGAGCTTTTCGAAAAATACAGGTAACGACAACACTACTAATTAAAATACCGCTAATTATTTCTATATATGGCATAGATTCTTTAACTGTACCTATAATCTCATGTGTATATATTAAATAATCAACAGCAATAAAATTAAATCTAGTACCAAATTCATCCCAAAAAGCAATCTCAGCAATTGTAAGAAAAATTAGGGATATAATAAACCCACAAAAAAATAAATAGGAAAATAGAGTATAGATGAGCTTACACCTCGATAATACTAAATTGCTTAACAATACTAAAATAAGTATTATAGGTAAAAAATAAATTGTAGAAATCAGATCATTAATTAAGCCGAATATAAATATTAAAGGTAACTTAACAAATGAAATTTGCTGATAAAATAATGCATATATGCATAAAACTATTCTAGTGATTGTTTGAAATATTAAATAAGTTTGAGTAGTTAATGATTGCATTGATTTTTTATTTAAATTATTGGTTATATGATGTAGAAATTTATTCTTTTCATACCATAATCATGTCAGTTTTATTGCATGCTTAGGGAAACTTATTGTAATTCAGTAGTTTAATCATAGAATTTCTAAGAAGATATACTAGGTTATATTTCTAGATACTGTACCGTAGTCGAATCCACAATAGGACACTGTGGCTATTTTTAAGCTATGTAGACAACAGTTACAAGCTCACAATATGGCATTCTTCTATCTCTCAGGCAATAATATTTCTCTTTTACCGCTATGATTTGGTCGTGACACTATCCCATCCTTTTCCATTCTCTCAACTAGATTAGCAGCTTTGTTATAACCAATTCTAAGCGATCTTTGAATATAGCTAATAGAAGATTTTCTCTCGTCACGCACTATTTGCACTGCTTTTTTATACAGTACTTCATCTGATGTACCGTCTCCAATATCAATATTATTATTGTCTTCTTCAGGTTGCTCAGTTATAGCAGATATATATTTTGGAACACCTATCATTTTTAGATATTTCGTAATTTGTTCAATCTCAGCTTCATTAACAAAAGGTCCATGTACTCTAGTTATCTTTGAAGTATTACCCATAAATAGCATGTCTCCCATACCAAGTAATTGCTCAGAACCTTGTTCACCTAAAATGGTTCGGCTATCAATTTTAGAGGTAACTTTAAAGCTAATACGACTTGGGAAGTTGGCTTTAATTACACCAGTAATAACATCTACTGAAGGCCTTTGTGTTGCCATAATAATATGAATACCTGCAGCTCTTGCCATTTGTGCAAGTCTTTGAATCAGCATTTCAATATCTTTACCAGCAACTAGCATTAAATCAGCCATCTCGTCAACAATTACTACGATATAAGGTAATTTTTCCATATTCATTGGGACTGTTTCATAAATAGGTTTACCGGTTTCAGAGTCAAAACCGGTTTGAATAGAACGCTCAATTACTCTGCCTTCTTTAACTGCTTCTAAAATTTTTGTATTATAACCTGCTATATTTTTAACTCCAATATTACTCATCATTCTATAGCGATTTTCCATTTCCTTAACTGCCCATTTAAGTGCTACTACCGCTTTTGAAGGTTCAGTTACGACTGGAGTTAATAAATGTGGGATTCCATCATAAGCTGATAATTCAAGCATCTTTGGATCAATCATGATAAAGCGACACTCTTCATAAGAATAACGATACAATAATGATACTATCATAACGTTAATTCCAACCGACTTGCCAGAGCCAGTTGTTCCTGCTACTAGCAAGTGAGGCATTTTAGCAAGATCAGCAATCAACGGCTTACCTGCTAAATCTTTGCCTAGAACTAATGGTAATATAATCGATTTATCCTGATATTCCGGTGTTTCTATCAATTCTTTTAAGCAAAAGAATTCACGTTGTTTATTAGGCAGTTCAATGCCAAGTACGTTTTTGCCTGGTACCACTGCTATCCTAGTTGATAAAGCAGACAGCGAACGTGCTATATCGTCAGATAAACCTACTACTCTTGAAGTTTTAGTGCCTGCTGCTGGCTCAAACTCATATAATGTTACAACAGGGCCTTGATTGATATTAATCATTTCTCCCTTAACTCCAAAATCATTAAGCACAGTTAATAATTCTTCAGCTTTTTGTTTAAGCTCAGAAAAAGAAGCACCTTTTATATGATTATTTTCAGGATTACGTAATAGTGAAATAGGTGGTAGAACTAATAAATTATTTTGCTGCTGCTTAGGAACAAAGATATTTTTGTTAAAGAATTTTATAGGATTTGCAGGCTGCGGTTTAGCTATAGTCAGTTTACTTTCTTCGATAAAGTTTATTTTTTCATTTACAAGTGTAGAATAAGAAGAAGTTATATTTATTTGATCATTATTTTTAGCCAAGGAAAATTTAGTAAACGATAAATATGAAGATATATAACATAATAAATTTTGTATTTGATATACTAAAAGTTTGTATAACTTGACAGTAAAATTACTTAAGGAAGTAAATTTAATTTCAAGCAAAATAACTAGTATAATAAGAGTAAAAAATACTAGTACGAGGTAAAGCTGATTTGTAAACTGCTCAAGAAAATTAAAGACGATTATCCCAACAGCTCCACCCGCACTTGTCGGTATAAATTCGAGATCTAGTTTAGATAACAATGTTGCACTACTTAAGAGGGTGAGCAACATTACAAATATACGAACAAATGACTTCCTATATCTTCCATACCAACAATTTCTTCCCCAAATAAAACAAGAAATTGGTATAATAAAAGCAGCCAATCCAAAAAATTGATATAAAAAATCTGATAAGTAAGCCCCCCAAATTCCAACTAAATTACTAGGATATTGTTTAGTTACTGAATTAAAAGAAGGATCATCACTGTTATATGATATAAGGGCAGAAATAATATAAAAACCAATCATCCCTAAAATGATAGCTTTTACTTTATTATTTGTAAAAATTTTATTTAAGTAATATAGCATTCAGTAATCTATAATAGCAAAAAATCACAGGTTACCATAATATACTCTTTGAGAGTATATTAGACAAGCGAATTTAATAATCAACTACAAACTAAATAATAATAGTATATCCTTAGGAAAGGATGAATTAATTTAACTTTCTTAAATTTTTTCTTTATACTTAAATTAAAGTAACTACAGAATTTTTACAAAATAGCTAGTCTGTTTTGTTACTTCCTTTTTAATTTGTTCTTTCATTCTATGGTCTTTAATTAAGAAATTTTTAATTTTATAAGTGTATATAAAACTTTAGATTTGTTATAATTAAACATATTGTTATTTAGTAAGGATGCAAATACCTTAAAATCAACTAATTAAAAGTTAATAAATATAACTAAATCAATACACATACAAAATTAATAGTATTCTTACTTATTGTATAAATAATAACACAATTTAAACTGGCAATATACTAAAATAGTTACACAAAATATAATATCAGATAATTTTCGATAATAAGGTAGCCAATAATTTGCCTCCTAGAGATATAAAGGAAGATGAGTTTTTTAAAATTATGATAACATATGAAAGAGACAAAGAAAACCTAGAATTAACAAAGCTTTAGAAATAGAAAAAAAAAGAGATTTACTAAATATTATAATGCATGGGTGTAACTTAAATGATAGTAAGTAATTATAATAATTTATTAAAATATCATTAGTTCAGTTAACTATTAATGATATTAATTCTTATATTTTAGCAAGAATTAATACATGTTGGCCGCAATATAGAGGCAATTCTTAATCAGTGTGCGATTGATTAGATTACTCTAAAAAGATAACAGTTTTATATATTATTAAAAATAAAACGAAACTAATCAATCCAATTTGTCTATAACTAATCAATTTTTATAATAATAGTCAAATAGATTATAAAAATTTTAGTATAGTAGAACAAGGCTATGTATAGCTTTATACAAATAGTAATTCAATCTTTAATTGATAGAAATTTATATAAACAGTATTTAGACAATCAAAAAAAAAGATAATTATCATTCCTTTACTTCAAAAGTTTATAAAAAAGTAATTAAAACTACTAATAGTATGCAAGTTACTATCAGAGCAGAAGAAAAATTCTTATTATTTTATCTCATAATGTGGTTTATCCAAAATATATTGGATAAAGATTATCAGTATTATGATACTCATGAGTAATTTCTATCAGCAAAAAGCAAAAATCAACTAATATATAGTAAAGAATTAAGCAAATTAGTAGTAGTAGTTGGTGAAGTTAATTCTTTAATTTAATTATTAATATTTAAGACATTTATAGAAATAAGCACCAAATTTAGTTGAACTTTTAAAGGAAGATATAAACTATATTAATATAATATTTTCTTTTTCTAACACATCATCATTGAGTATCATTATTATACTAATCAGTTCTTTCAATTACCTATAAATACGAATTTAGGATAAGTGAGTGAGGAGAGAAGAGAAGCAATAAGAGATTTCAAAGAGAGTGTTAGTTACATAGTATTTTGATTTTAAAATATGCACTCAACAATGAAGAAATATACATCTAAAGTAGATTAGATATACTTGATACTTTTTGCAAAGTATATGTAAAGAATGAAAGCAACAAAATTAGTACTAACATATAGAAAACCTCAGAAAAAAAGAAACTAAAAGTTTTGCAAGTTACCAACTATAGTAGTATATTTTTATTTATCACCATAATTAAAGATCTTAAGGTCACCATTTATATCATTTATCATACAAATATAAACGTTATTTTAGATTGCTAAGTTACAGATAAAGAATCTAGATATGGCTAAGATTAGTTCTACCGCTTGTTATGATGTCGC
>NZ_BTGX01000002.1:0-92184 GCF_057543435.1 Candidatus Rickettsia mendelii
AGATAGTTTAGTTGAATCAATAAAGTAAGCAGCAGTATCTTTCTCTCTAAATAGTTGCGACATCATAACAAGCGGTAGAACTAATCTTAGCCATATCTAGATTCTTTATCTGTAACTTAGCAATCTAAAATAACGTTTATATTTGTATGATAAATGATATAAATGGTGACCTTAAGATCTTTAATTATGGTGATAAATAAAAATATACTACTATAGTTGGTAACTTGCAAAGCTTTTAGTTTCTTTTTTTCTGAGGTTTTCTATATGTTAGTACTAATTTTGTTGCTTTCATTCTTTACATATACTTTGCAAAAAGTATCAAGTATATCTAATCTACTTTAGATGTATATTTCTTCATTGTTGAGCGCATATTTTAAAATCAAAATACTAAATAATATACTATCAAATTTTTTTTTGAGAGATCGTATCACAATATAATATTTTAGTTAATTTCTGGAGTCATGCAACAAAGCTTTGAACATAAGTTGCTTAGTCAAAACTTTGCTCGTAGTAATATTGAAAATTAAGCTATATAATAAAAATATCAAAACTAGTTATATTATACTAGTTTTTACAAATTCTTTAAATAAAGCTAAATCTATTCCATTATCATTTAGATATTCAGGATGCCACTGAACACCAATAACGAATTTATGTTTTGTTGACTCAATTCCTTCTATTATGCTGTCTTCGGCTAGTGCTGATATAATAAGATCATTACCAATTCTATTAATTGATTGATGATGATTTGAATTAACCATGGTTTGTAAATGATTATTAGCTATTTTAGAAAGTTTAGTATCTTTTTTAATATTAATTAAATGCGATACCCTATTTTTAGGGGGGTGCTGTTCATGATTAATTATTATAGATTGTTTAATATTTTTAATATAATCTGGGATATGCTTAATGAGTGTACCACCGAAAATAACGTTTAATAACTGCATGCCTCGGCATATACCTAAAATTGGAATATTTCTCTCTAATGCTTTCTTTAAAACTAATACTTCAAAAATATCACGCTCTTCATTAGAAACTACTATATCTTCATTATGTTCTGGTTCATAAAATTTAGGATGTATATCCTCATCACCTCCTGGAATTATAATGCCGTCAATAAGCCTTATAATGACATCTATTGTTTCGTTTTGATAAGGTAATAATAGTGGTACACCACCGGCTGCAATTATTGCATCAGTATAGTTTTTTCGTAGTGCATACCATGGGAAAGCAGCGTAAATATATTTTTCACAATTTTGAGCTAAATCAGGTGTAATACCTATTATCGGTTTTTTATGCATTTTGTTACTTTTTGTATGATTCAAAAATATTTGTGATGTTATTGTATAGATCAGTAAACATACTTAAACTATATTAAGTTATTTATATATTGCAATGGGTTCCACAATTAAATCTGCCTTGTTTTATGGTTTAGATGAGCTAGGATTCAGAGTAGAAATATTAAATGTAGTAAAAAAATTACACATTTTATAGAATAAAACTATAGAAAACTTCTATTATTACTAGATTTCCACTTTTGTATGAATGGCATAGAGTGTGTTTTTGTTGCCATGCAACAATGCTGATTAAATTATAGGATAATAGCAACATATTCTCAAACTACATAATAAATATTATATAAGCTATTTCTCAATTTTGGGTAATATTTCAAATGTATGCAACGGTGGCTGTGAGGTAATTGTCCATTCAAGTGTATCAGTTCCATCGCCGCAAAGGTTCGTTGGACAATCTTTACTATATTTAAACGTATAGAAAATAATAAATACAAAATAAAGTGCATCTATCATAGAAATGCTACCTACTATCGATGAAACTAGATTACAACCAACAAAAGCTTCTGGATAATCTGGTATTCTTTTTTGCATGCCTGCAAGACCAAGGAAATGCTGTGGAAAGAAGGTTAAATTAATACCAATAAAGGTAATGCAAAAATGAATTTTGCTTCAGATCTTAGGATATTGCTTACCAGATATTTTCCCAAAATAATAATAAAAACCTGCAAATGCTGTAAATAAAGCTCCTGATGACATCGTATATATGTATCATGTAATACTCTATAAAGTGCTGAGTTTGATAGAATTATGCCAGTTACGCCGCCGATTATGAATAATATGATTATGAATAATATAATGAATCCTATTGAAAATAGCATTGATATTGGGAAAGTAATAGAACCATTCTACATGATTGTTATCCAGCTAAATATCTTAATACCTGTTGGAATAGCAATAATCATTGTTCCTTGAAATATATAAAAAAGTCCAATGGTAAACATATGATGTGCCCATACAATAAATCCAACGAAGCCGATTATTACCAAGCGTCTACCATGCCTTGATAACCAAATATAAGTTTAACATAAAAAAGTTGAAATAACCTGATTTACTATGCTAAAGGCTGGAAGTATTACAATATATACTTCAGGATAACCAAAAAACTAAAATAAATGTTAAAATAATAAAAGATCACCACTACTACCATGAGAAAGTAGTTCCAAAGTTATGGTCGGGTAATAGTACCACCAAGTACTGGCATAGCTAGAATTACTAAGAATGCATTAACTAAGGTAGAGCAAACAAATAACTGCATTTTAACAAGTCCTATTCCTGGTGGTGCTCGCATATTAAAGATAGTAACAATTAAGTTAGTGGATTCTAATATTGATGATATGCCTGTTAAATGTAGGCTCAAAATAGCCATATCTACAGCTATGCCTGGGATGATCGCTCCAAGTTACTTAGAGTAGAGGATGGTAGAAAATACAGTCTGTTCTAGGCCCACTATCAACAAATACTGATAATATTAGAAGTATAAAAGCAGAGACTAATAACCAAAAACTGATATTATTTAATCTTGGGCATGCCATATTGGGAAGTACCTATTAATAAAGGTATGAAATAATTGCCAAATCCTATAAATAAAGCCGGCATAATCATGAAGAATACCATACCACATATATAGTAATAAGCACGTTATATAGCTGAAAATCATGATGAAGAAATGTTCTTGTCCGGCATTGCCAGTTCTAACCTAAAAAAATAGTGAGAATAATCCTCCGACAATTCCAGCAAAAATAGCAAATATGATATACATCATGCTGATATCTTAATGATTAGTAGAAAAAAGCCATTGCCTCTTTATATGATCGTCGTGATTTAGGTAGTTAGTATATGTATTCATAAATTTCCAAAATATTTCGAGTGATTTTATCATAATCCTAATTCCATAATTTAATTTCAAGTAATTAATAGATTATATCATCAAAAAATCTTTTTCGTATTATATTTTACTTAATTTCCAATAATTGCTCCATATCATATATTAACTCTTGGTATAATAATTGCACTTGTTCTAAACTGTCATTACCGACCACAGTATATCTTTTTCGCCTTGCAAATAATGATTCAAGTTTTCCCAAATACAAATTGGTAAGTGAAAAACCTCTCCATTAGGTGATTCATATAATCTATTATGAATTTAATACCTATAGCGAATACCTATAGCGGATAGCACAGAATATTTTATTAATTAATTTAATAAAATATGTTCCTCTAACATTTTTACATTCAAATATTTCAGGATTATTAAGGTCATTATTATGAGCATTAATCACCTGATTAAATAAGTAAAATGCTTTTAAAAAGTTGTTTCTTTGATTTTTTTAGGGTAGCTAATGATAAAGCTTAATATGTTTTATCATATTTTTATTTCATCATGGAAATTATTATCAGTAAAATAGCATATCTAGCTCAGATATTTCAGATCTAATTACTAAATGGTTACATAATATTTCAAAATTTATGGATATTCTGTGATTTAAATATGATTTTTGAGCTAATTGCTTAGTTATTATAATATAAGCGATTGCTATATTTTTAAATTTGTACTTTCATAATTTGTTATTTATATGCTAATTTTTCTTTCTTAAAGCTCATAGCAACCTTAGTTTTATTTGTAATCTAGTTATCAAATTCTACTTTTATAGCAATCGGCATGAAAACATGATTGATACCGCAAAACTCAGAGCATTAGCTGTAATATGCACCTTTTTTGGCAATTCGTGTCTAAGTTTCATTTATTCTGCCAGGAACTGCATCTATTTTAAGTTCAAGAGAAGGAATAGCAAAACTATGTATTACATCATCAGCAGTAATGAGAAATCTTACATTAGTATTTTGGGGAATTATAATTCATTTATCAACATCTAATAATCTTTTCTGATCAGGGTTTTAAATTTTCATCAGAGATTCATTCCACTATCATATTCTATATCATAATCATAATGGTTATGGTATGTATATATAATGCCATTACCATTGATAGTATACTACTTTAAATCTGCTTTGGTATTTTTTCAGCATAGTGCAAGATTCTAAAAGAAGGTACAGCAATAATAATTAATATTATTATAGGTATTACAGTCCATATAATCTCTATTAAAATATTATGTGAACATTTTTGCTGATACAGGAATTTGGAGTATTAAATTTGAATACATATAATAGGTAATTAATTTTGCAACAAATAAAATAATAGCAGTATGCACAATAAGAAATTATGAAAATGTGTAATTCCTTCGGGCTTGCAGGAAGCTGAAAAGTTACTTGCCAATAGTGGCTTAGAGGCAAAACAAATACTGTGAACAATTAAAAAACTAATTAAAATAATAATTTTATAACAAATCTTATCTATGTATCTTTAATTATATATAATATAGATATGTTTTTTTATTCTAAAGTTAAAATCGATTTTTTTATAAAAGTTTTACAATTTTCTATTGTAATTTGTTCATATATAGTGCATACTACTCTGCAGTAATTAAAGGTTTATTCAAATAATCTCAGAGCAATTTTAATGAATAATGCTGCGCTATCTTATAACTTTAATGATGTATTACCACAATCTTTTATTAGCGCACGTCTCAGGAAAGCCATTACTTCTGCTTCCATATTATTATTTATAGGATTAGTTATTTTCGTCTCTTTTGCTGTTAATAATTATGTTAATGATACCTTATCTATAACTTTAATACAACCAGAAGAAAGTGATGAACTACAAGATAGTGTTTTATTTAAGGAAATAATAGTTAAAAAGGGTGATACTATAAAGTCGATTCTGATAGAACAAAATATTCCTAAAAATGACATAAAAAAAATTGTAAATTTAGTAAAAGAAAGTAAATTATCATTATCACTTAAAATAGGGCAAAAAATTACCTTTGAATATGAAGTAAGAATTACTGAGAATGATAATCATTTAACTTCTGAAATTATATTCTTAAATAAAATTATTATAGCCATTAATAAGCTAAAAACTATTGAGATAGTGAAAAAAGGTGATGATTTTAAAGTTGAAGAAATTGTTGTACCTTTAAGTAAAAAAGTTGCTAAGTCATCAGTAATTATTGAATCAAATTTTATATCTGCTCTTAAAAAGCTTGGTTTATCAGATAATAGTATAATAGAGATTGTTAATATATATTCCTATCAAGTTGATTTTCAGCGACAAATAAAAAGTGGTGATACTGCAACTGTAATAACAGAGAAATATGTAACTGAAGATGGGAAATTTTCTCATCATGGTAAGGTTCTGTATGTTTCGCTAAATCTTTCAGGTAAGGAATATAATATTTATCGTTATTCACATGATAATAATATAAATAATCAAGCTTTTTTTTCTGAAGACGGTAAGAGTGTAAAAAGGAGTTTACTAAAAACTCCACTGAAGGTCATAAAAGTTTCCTCACGTTACGGTAATAGAAAGCATCCGATACTTGGTTATACTAAAATGCATAAAGGAGTTGATTTTGTAGCTCCAGCTGGTACGCCTATATATTCAGCAGGAAATGGAGTTGTAACAGAAATAGGGTGGAAGTCTGGTTATGGGAAATTTATTCAAGTGAAACATAGTAGTACGCTATCTACTGCATATGCTCATGCTTCAAATTTTGCAAAAAGTTTAAAAGTAGGAAGTATAGTAAAACAGGGTCAGGTTATAGCATTTGTTGGAAATACTGGTAGAGCTACAGGTCCACATTTACATTATGAAGTTAAAATTAATGGTAAAAATGTTAATCCTATGTCTGTTAAAACAACACCTGATATAGAACTAAGCGGTAAAAGCTTAGAGAAATTTAAACAGTTTAAGAGAGAGATCAAGGCTTTAAACATTAAACTTGATAAGGAACTACAAGTAGATAAAGTAACTGAAGTTTCGTTATGAAGATATTACTTTATGTCATATCATGACTTGATCGACTATTGTACAAATGTTATATTTTATTCTAGCTAAAAAGTTATGAATTTAGAGGCTTAGATATAATATAAAAAACTTGTTTTTTTATTTTGTTTGGTTTCCGTCATTTCGTAAATAACATAATTATGTACTAAAGTCTACAAGTTTGTGAGAATACTATTCTGTATGTCAATTACTCCTAAAAAATATATCAAATATTGTTAAATCATTATGTTTTTATTACTAAGAAAATTATATCTAACATTTGCTTGTAGCAGTCATATTATAATAATATTAGTGATTATTGATCAATTAACTAAGTGGTGGTTTATTAATAATTTAAGGTGGAAGCCAGGTTTAACATTAAAAATCACTTCTTTTTTAAGCATGGTTTATACTTGGAATTATGGTATTAGTTTTGGTTTAATGCGTGATTACTATCAATATAGTAATGCTATTTTTTTAGTAACGAACTCTATTATTGTTTGTTATCTATATTATTTAATTATGCGTTCAAAAACTGTAGGTAATTTTGTAGGTTATAGTTTTATGATTGGTGGTGCTATAGGAAATCTAATTGATCGATTTTTCAGAGGAGCAGTATTTGATTTTATTCATTTTTATTACAAAAATTATAGCTTTCCTATATTTAATTTAGCTGATTGTTTTATCATAATAGGAGTAATTTTATTAATAGAAGATTATTATAGCACTAAAAAAGTTGTTGAAGAAAAAGCTAAAGAGAATTATGATAACGATCAAATTGAGGCTATGGCTGAAAAGATTCGTAAAGCTGAGCAAAATAGCAATGATAAAATATAATTTTAATTTATAGGTGTTTAAGTGAAAAATTTATTATTATTATTTACAGTTTTAGTAATTACTGCTGCATGTAGTAAAAAATTAAAAGAAACTGTAGGTATATCAACAACTGGACCCAATGAGTATCAAGTACAGCGTGCTAAAGAGCTAGAGGTTCCTCCTCATTATTATTTAGTGGAACCTAATATGGGTCACACAACTATAAAAGGGTATAGTGAATTTAATGATGGTGAAAAAGCATTAATGCAAGATATGAATTAAATTATTACTAGAATTAATTGCTACATGATCAAAGATCATTTGCAATAACAATTTTAGGGATCTGCTCAGGAGTGACATCTAGGCAAGGTGCTTGATTTTATGCTTTATTCCTCATCAATTGTAATTGATTAAGTTATGAAAAAAAAAATATATAAGTTAATTTGCATCAAAAGTGAAAGCTGTATTCCAGCTTTGATGTTCTATTTTTTCTTTCTTTAAAGAGGCTATTTTATGCTACTCTTTAAAGAAAAGGAGTATATAGGTATTTTTGGACTTGGTAAAACCGGTATATCTGTCTATGAAGAGCTACAAAGCAAATGTGAGATAATTGTTTATGACGACCTAAAAGCAAATAGAGATATATTCGCAAAATTATTTGGTCAAGATCTTATTGTCTCTTTATCTGATCTAAGATGGCAGAATTTAGACAAAATCATATTAAGTCCTGGCGTTCCTCTTACTCATGAAGTAGTAGGAATTGCTCATTGTTTTAATATACCAATTATTTCAGATATAGATTTATTGTTTGAGAAATCAAAAAATTTAAATTTTGTAGCTGTAACAGGTACAAACGGTAAAAGTACTACTACTGCTTTGATTAGTCATATTCTAAATAGCAATGGTTTAGATTATGAGGCTGCTGGCAATATTAGTATTCCTGCCTTAAAAGCAAGAAGTAGTAAAAATGGATATATACTTGAATTATCTTCTTTTCAATTAGATTTAGTACAAACCTTTAAAGCGAAAATAGCCATACTTCTTAATATAACTCCTGATCATTTAGATAGACATCAAAACATTAGTAATTATATTACAGCAAAATCTAAAATTTTTGATCGGATGGATAAAGATAGTTATGCTGTAATTAATATTGATAATAAATGTTGTTTTAAAGTTTTTACAACGTTGCAACAGGAACAATGTATTAGGCTAATCCCTTTCTCAGTTACTAAAATTCTTGAAAAAGGTATATCAATAGTTAATAATAGAGTTAATGATAATTTTTTTGATAATATAAGTTTTCAATTACCTTTTTATAAGAATCTTCAAGGGATTCATAATTGTGAAAATATTGCAGCAAGCTATATAGCAGCTAGAATAATAGGTGTGCAAACTAAAAAAATAATTAATTCTATTAGTGAGTTTCAAAGCTTACCTCATAGAATGCAATATGTTGGCAGTATAAATAATGTAAGTTTTTATAATGATAGTAAGGCAACAAATGCTGTATCTGCTTTGCAGTCAATTAAAGCACTTGATAATATTTATTGGCTTGCAGGTGGTATAGCTAAAGAAGGTGGAATTGAAGAAATAAAGCCTTATTTTAATAGAATTAAAAAAGCTTATTTTTATGGTCAAGCTAAAGAAATATTTGCAAATACTGCTCAAAATATAATGGATTTTGTAGTATGTAATGATCTAAATCAGGCTTTTGAGCTTGCTTATAAGGATGCTTGCAGCGATAATGCAAGAATTAAAAATATTTTGCTAGCTCCTAGTTGTAGCTCATATGATCAGTTTAAAGATTTTGAGCAGCGTGGTGAATTATTTATAAAATTGTGTAGAAGTGTTTAGTATCATTCCTGTGGAAACATGAATTTAGTAAAAATTATGTAAAAAAACAAGCTTTTTATGTTTTTATTAACTGTTTTTGTTAGATTCCCATTTTCATAGTGATGACATAAGGGCGGTATAATAAAGCTGTATATAGACATGATAGGAAAAAAATTAAATAACTATACTATAAATAATGAAATATCTAATAATTTTATTAAATTATGGTGGCGTAGTACTGACCGGCAAATAATAATTTCTTTAATAATTTTATTTGCTTTTAGTTTAATGCTGGTTACTACCTCAGGTTCAGTGGTAGCTAGTAGAATAGGGCTTGAAGAAAATTATTTTGCATCTAGGCAAATGTTGTATTTAGCTACTGCTGCAGGGCTCATATTATTGTTTTCATGTTTTAATAAGAAATGGTTAAAGCGTTTTGCTATATTAGGGTTTATTGTTAGTATAGTTTTATTGATACTGGTTAAATCTTTTGGTTATGAAGTAAAAGGAGCAGTGCGCTGGATTAATATTCTTGGTTTATCAATTCAGCCATCAGAATTTATCAAGCCATTTTTTGTAGTTATTACTGGCTGGATATTATCATTGAAATTTAACAATGTTTTTCCAAGTTTCACCATTTGTATGGTACTTTATTCTATTGTTTCTACTCTCTTAATTATTCAACCAGATTTTGGCATGTTAGTAATAATTACAGCAATTTTTGGTATTCAGCTTTTTATTGCTGGTATGCCAATATTTTGGATTATTCTAGCAAGTTTTTTAGGAATTATAGGAGTGACTATTGCTTACTTTTGGTTACCTCATGTAACACAAAGAATTAATTCATTTTTAGATCCTGATAGTAATGAAAATTACCAAGTAAATAAGTCTCTTAAGGCTTTTGAACATGGAGGATTATATGGATGTGGTCCAGGAGAGGGAGCAGTAAAGCAAGTACTGCCTGACTCACATACAGATTTTATCTTTGCTGTAGCAGGGGAAGAGTTCGGAGCTATTATTTGCTTAGTTGTTATAGCTATATTTGCCCTTATAGTACTAAGAAGTTTTATTAAGCTATTAAATGAAAAAGATAAATTTGTTCAATTTGCTGCTAGTGGTATAATTGCTCAATTTGGCCTTCAATCAATAATTAATATAGGTGTAACATTAAATTTACTGCCTACTAAAGGTATGACATTGCCATTTATTAGTTACGGTGGTTCTTCAATACTTGCAATTGCCATTGCTGTAGGTATGCTACTTGGTTTTACTAGATATAGAACGCCGCTAAACTCATATAAAATTCATAATATTGAGATATGAAAAGGATAGTTTTAGTAGCAGGTGGTACAGGTGGACATTTTTTCCCAGCTATTGCTTTTGGAGAAGAATTAATAAAGCGTGGTTATGAGGTTCATTTTATTACTGATTTAAGGTGCAAAAAATATATAAATCATGATATAGGTTTAATTTTTCATGTCCTAGATTTAAAACGATTTACTAATATTTTTTTATTTTTTCCAGCACTTTCAATTGCTATTTTAAAGGCTATTAAGTTATTATACAGTCTTTCACCTTCAGTTATTGTAGGATTTGGCAGTTATTCAGTCATTTCTTCAATGTTTGCAGCAATTTTTTTAAGAGTGCCGATTATAATTCATGAGCAAAATTCTTATCTTGGAAAGGTTAATAGATTCTTTTCAATTTTTGCTAAAAAGATAGCCCTTTCTTATGAAGATGTAAAAAATTTACCTGCTCATGCAAAAAAGAAAATAGTAATTACTGGTGGTATAGTTAGGAAAAATATTAGAGATTTAACTAGAGATAAGCTAAAAAAAACATTTACGATATTTATTTTTGGTGGCAGTCAGGGAGCAAAATTCTTTTCAGAATTAATACCGGTAAGCATTAAAATTTTAATGCAAAAACAGATAGAACTGAAATTGCATATAGTTCAGCAAGCGGCATTTGATGATCAAAAAAAAATAAGCAAAATATACTCAAAATTAAATATTACTTATGAACTAGCTGAGTTTTTTGATGATATGGTAAAGCAGTATAAAGATGCTGATTTAGTGGTATCAAGAGCTGGTGCCTCCACTATAGAAGAACTAACTTATATAGGGTTACCAGCAATTTTTATTCCACTACCAAATTCTGCAGATAATCATCAATATTATAATGCAAAATTATTAGAAGATAAAAAATGTGGATGGTGTATAAAACAAGATGATATATCGAGTGAAAAATTATGTGATAAAATACTAGATTTAATAAGTAATCCAGAGCTATTAAAACAAGCTTCACAAAATTTGTTAAAAAGAAAAAAAGAAGGTCATAAGTTGCTAAGTAACTTAATAGAAGAATTAGTTTAGTAGCATTAGAGCATTTGATTATTACAAGTTACAGCATTATATAAGGTTTATTAACAATAAGAAAAGTTTAGGATAATATATGTTTAAGAAAATTATAATATTATTTTTGGGTGTTTTTATACTTTCTGGTTGTACTGATAATTTTAGAAGCTACTTTCAAAAATCTGCAAATAATAGATTAGTTGATAGTAAAGGTCTTAAAGGCGGTAAGAGAAAGCCATTATATAATAACAAATATATTACTTTAGCTAAAAAGAATATAGTAGAAGATAATCTTGATGATGATAACGATGACGATAATGATTATGATAATCCTTTAAGAGGAGAAAAAGTTGATTATATAAAGAGAAATCGTGAAATGTATCTTCAAATGATTAAAAGGGATATAGCAAGACAAAAAGCAGAAGCTGGTGAAACAACATCCAACGATGATATGACCTTAATTAAGGCTAATAGAAAGGTTCGAAAAGACAATAGCGATAAAGAAAAAAAGATGCAAGAAGAGCTAAATCAGATAAAAGCAATGCTTAGAGAGACTAAGCGTGATTTAGCAAGATATACTTGCCCAAATGCTGTAGTAAACAAAAATTATGCACCACCTGTAACAAATTATCCACCAATAAAAAATAGTAAGCCATATAATAACAATTCTAAGGTAAAACAAAAATTTATTCGTGAAGATGATGATAAAAGTATTAATGCTTGTTCGATATAATTGAATATCTCTATTTAAGTAAGCATTGTTGGTGTACAATTGGTAAAGTCCTAATAAAACTTCATCATACCATGGATGCGATCACAGTATCTAAAAAAAATAACTAGTGATAATATATCTTTGTAGATCCTGCAATTTAATTGTGTGATTACAGTAAAATTTAAAAGATATTACATGCTTTTAAGTAAATTGTAAAAGGTTTCCAAATAATTTCTAAGCTTATACTATTATCATGTTTTAACTATCTCTTTTGACTGCTTCTAAACATAAGAAAATTATATAAAGTTAGTAATTATAAAAATATTAATTAAGAATAAAACAGTTAATGATTGAAGAGTTAAAAATATGAGTCTTAATATTATAAGTATCAATGTAAGAATGGTATGTACTAAAAAGTTTATATGTGCTTTAATACTCTAAGCTTCATATTAGGACATTAAATACAGGCTCAGTTAACGATCTTTTTTGTAATAAAACTCTGTCTTCTATTCTAATACATCTTTATTCTATATCTTCTATAAATAAGGGTATCACATGAGAATATAAGTTATCAAATTAATCTTTGAATATTATCCTTTATCACCAAAGATTTTGTTTTGTAATTCAGTTGTTATATCATCTAGTATCGATAAATTAGTACTATTAGTTTTAGTAATTTATTGTTTCTTTATATGGATTACAGGATGGAATTAACACTCCAGGCTCTTATAACTGCTTATCGCTTATTTTAGCAAAATTACTAGATACTTGATTATTACTTGTAAATTTTGTGTAATGTATAGATAATTTGGTTGAATCAATAAAGTAAACAGCGTATCTTTCTCTCTAAATAATTGCAACATTATAACAAGTGCTAGAACTAATCTTAGCTATATCTAGATTTTTTAGCTGTAACCTAGCAATCTAAAATAAAATCTATATTCGTATGATAAATGAGGATAATCCAATAAGAGCAAATATTACTGATATAATCCAAAATCTTATTACAACTTTTGATTCTGCCCATCCATGTTTTTCAAAATGATGATGCAAAGGTGCCATTTTAAATATTCTTTTGCCCTTAGTAGCTTTGAAATAATACACTTGCAAAATTACTGACATTGTTTCAATAACAAATAATCCACCAATAATAGATAAAACTATTTCATGTTTAGTAATAACGCTAATAACTCCAAGTATGCCACCGAGGCTTAAGCTGCCAGTATCACCCATAAAAATTTCTGCTGGTTGAGCATTAAACCATAAAAATCCGATACAGCTACCAACTAAGCTTGAGCAAAAAATCGTTAATTCTCCGGTATTCGGTATATAAATTAGCTGTAAATTATTTGAATAAATATAATCTCCGACTAGATAGCTTATTAAAGCAAAAGAAGCGCTACTTAGACCAATAGGAACTATTGCAAGTCCATCAAGCCCATCTGTTAAATTAACAGCATTAGAAGCGCCAACTATAACAAATATAGCAAAAAATATATAAAAATAACTGAGATTTAAAGTTAGATTTTTAAAAAATGGTATGGTCAGTAAATGATTTGGATTTTTATCTGTATATTCTAAAGCAATACATACAATTAAGCCAATAAGTGTTTGAAGTAGAAACTTATTCTTCCCTCTTAGACCATAATGGTTATTTTTAGTTATCTTTGCATAATCATCAATAAAACCTACAATACCAAAACTAATGAAACCAAATAATGCAATCCAAATATATGTATTAGTTAAATCAGCAAGTAATAAAGTAGAAAAGCAGCTAGAGAATATAATCATTATACCACCCATAGTTGGAGTACCTGCTTTTATTTGATGTGATTCTGGACCGTATAAACGTATAGGTTGACCGTTCTTTTGTAGAGTATGCAAAAATTTGATTAATGTGGGATATATAATTAAACTAAGACTTAAAGTAATAAGAATAGCAATGCTACTGCGAAAAGTAATATTATAAAATAAATTGGCAATATGTGTATTATGAATGTGAGGAAGTAAAAGGTTATATATCATAATTAGATTTTTAATTTAAAATTATCCTAGTGTACTTTTTTATAATAATCAACAATCTTATCAAGTTTTATACCTCTTGAGCCTTTTATTAAAACAAGCTCATTTTTTTTAAATAAATTTTCTATTTGTACAATTAATTCATCAACGTTTTTAAAGTATGTCTTGTTTATTTTAGAAGGTAATGAATCATAGATATATTTAGTATTTTTTCCTACTAAAAAAACCTTAGAGCAATCTGCATCTAATATATATGGCACTAATTCTTTATGTAATCGCTCTGAGTTTTGTCCTAGCTCTAGCATTTCACCTATTATAGCAGTTTTATTCTTAGCGTATAATTGCTTTAAATATTTAAAGGCTGCTTTCATTGATTCTGGGCTTGCATTATAATAATCACAAATTACTCGACTATTTTGTATATTTATAATTTCTCCTCTTCCGCTAGTAAGAGGAATATCCGCTAAGTGATTTGCAGCTATATTTAGATCTTTATCTAGTATATAGAGAATTAAAAGTACACCAGCATAATTCTCAGCAAAATGTTTAGGGATTAAAGGAATAGTTACATCTATAATTTTGTTATTTATATTGTATTTTAAATGAACTTGTTTTCCTAAATTTTCATATAAAGTTAATTTAGCTAAGCTATTAGATGAGGTACCAAAATTATATACAGCACATTTAGAACAGTTTGATACAAGCGGATTTTTTATGATTCGTCTGCGCTCACTTATTTTTATACGCTGCCCAGGCTCGCCTTTAAATTCATCTTGTATTAATCTGTCTGAAATATGTTGTACGTTATCAACAGGTAAGTTTTTTAGTATTGATAATATTTTATCGTAACAATTAGTACTAGCGTTAATAATAGCAATATTGCTTTTGCTAAAATTTTCAAAAATTTCACATTTAGCTTCAGCTATATCTTCAAGTGAGTTAAAGAACTCTAAATGAGTTTCTGAAATATTAGTGATCATAGCAATATCTGGTTTTAATATTTTAGAAAGCTCACTTATTTCACCTTGATGATTCATTCCAAGCTCAAAAATAGCATATTCTATATTCTCAGGCATGGAAGCAAGATTTATAAGCATACCAAGCTTATTATTGAAATTACCTCTACTAGCAAAAACTGATGATTCACCTTCAAGTTTAGCTAACAAGGTTTTAAATGCTTCTTTAGTAGAGGTTTTGCCGACACTACCAGTAATACCGATAAATTGAGCTTTTGAATGATTGCGTTTATATAAAGCCATTTTTTTAAGAGCTTCAAAACAATCAGCTACTAAGATGACTTTATCTTTGTCTGCTATATCTACTTTTTTGCTCACAATTACTGCATTTGCACCTTTGTTAATTGCATCTAGAACATAATTGTGACCGTCTCTATTACCTGCAAGTGCTATGAATAAATCTCCTTCTTTTATGTCATTAGAATTAAATTGTATCTCATTACCAATAATCGAATTAGATATTGTTATACCAAGTGCGTTACTTAGAGTTTTAGAGTCCCAGATCATATATACTTCTTTGCAATTTCAGTATCGTTAAAAGGTAATTTTTGATCACCTATAATTTGATAATTTTCATGACCTTTACCGGCAATTAATAAGATATCATTTTGTTGTAAGTTATTTATACCATATTTAATTGCTTCTTCTCTATTTTCTATTTCTATGTAATTTGCTTTATCTATAGCACTGATAATCTCAGCTCTGATAATCTTTGGGTCTTCATAACGTGGGTTGTCATCTGTAATAATTACATTATCAGCAATTTGTGCTGCTATTTTCCCCATAATGCTTCTTTTTGTTGTATCTCGATTACCACCACAGCCAAAAATAACACTTAATTTACTACTTAGTAATTTAATATTTTTTAGCTCTATTAAAGTTTTTGCAAGTGCATCAGGAGTATGTGCATAATCAACAAAAATATTAGTATTTTTTACTCTTTCAATTCTGCCTTTTACTGCTTTAATTTCTGCAAGAGTACTAATAATTTTATCAAAAGGAAAACCGGTATGATGCACGCTAAGTGCTGCAAATAATAAATTACTAGCCTGAAAACTACCGATTATTGATGTATTAAAATTATATTCTTGATTATTAAAAGTAAAATTAACATTTTGTCCTTTCATAGAGCTATTAATTTTAGTTATTTTTAGATCACCTTTTCTCCCAATTGTTAAATATTTTACATTATGCTTATTTAAATAATCTTTAATAAATTTTATTTCTTTTATATCAGAATTTAATATTGCAATGCTGCTTGGCCATAAATGATCAGTAAATAATTTTAATTTAGCGAGTAAATAAGCTTCTTTTGTATAGTGATAATCCAGGTGATCCTGACTAAAACTAGTAAAACATGCAATGTTTACCTTTGTTTTTCCTAGTCTTTTTTGATCTAAACCGTGGCTAGAAGCTTCGAAGGCTAAGAACCCTATATTATTTTCAGCTAGATTATGAGCAATTTTTCTAAAGCTTAGATAATCAAGCGTTGTTAATCCTACAGTGTCCTTTAGAACACTTTCCACAAGCGAGTTTTGTAGGATTTGCCAGTGCTCATGTGGTGCAGGTTTACCATTAAATTTATTTTGCCTAAATCTTTTAAAATTTAGCTGTACATTAGCTTTTGTAAAGCTATTAGAGCCAAATATTTCTAAGCCTATAGTGCCAATAGATGCAGCATTTTGTCCAAGTAACGAATATAACTGAGTTATATAAGATACTACTGAGCTTTTACCATTAGTACCCGTAACTGCTAGCATAGTTTGAGGTTTATTAGAATAGAAAATTTCTACACATTCATATAAAATTGTCGATATATCTTTTACATATATTACTTTATTTGGCTCTATAACGGTATTTTTTCTTTCTTGAGTAATTACTAGTGCTGCTCCTTTACTTAAAGCATCATTAATAAAATTATTGCCATCAACATTTTGTCCTTTAAGAGCAAAGAAAACCTCATTTCTCTTGATGCTTTGACTGTTAGTAGATAAACCTTTTACATTATGTTTTTGGAATAATTGTTTTAGATTGAAAGTCATATGATAAACTCGAAAGTAATTTATTTGTCTCGACAATTATATCTTTATTTAATAAATTTTTTACAAACACTAACTTATTATCAGGTTTTATCTTAGCTTGAGAAGGGTAGGTGCTAACAAATTTTAAAATTTTATCAGCTATATCAGCATTTTTATAAAATTTAATCACAAATCCATTATCACCTGAATCTAGATTCTCAATATTCAAGTTAAAGCATAATAATTTTATTTTTACGATATCAAGTAAATTATTAAATTCTAGCGGCAGTGATCCGAATCTATTAATCATCTCATCTTTAAATTTCTCTACTTCTGTCTCATTGCTTAAGCTACCTATTCTTCTATATAACCCAAGTTTAAGATCTGAATCTGAGACGTAGTTATCAGGAATAAAGACTGATAAACCTAAATTTATAGTCGGGATAAATGGTTGTTCTGAATTTATAGGTTCATCTTTAAAAATGGCTATCTGCTCTTCAAGCATTTCTTGATAAAGTTCTGTGCCTATCTCTTTAATTTGTCCTGATTGTTCTTCACCAATTAAATTACCAAAACCTCGTAAATCCATATCATGGCTTGCAATGGTAAAGCCTGAGCCAAGAGCACAGCTATTTTGTATTATCTCTAAACGCTTTAAACTATGAGAAGATATTTTTTTATGCGCTGTTACCGTTAAGTAGGCATAGCCTCGCGTTTTACCACGTCCAATACGACCACGTAATTGATATAGCTGACCAAGACTAAGCATATCAGCTTTATGTATAATAATAGTATTTGCATCTGCTATATCAATACCTGACCCTATTATAGTAGTTGAGACAAGTATATCAAATTTACCAGTATAAAACTCACTCATAATCTCATCAATTTTATTGGGAGACATTTTACCATGGGCTATTTTATAGCTTAACTCAGGTACGATTTGCTTTAATTGTTTCTCAATATTAGTAATATCATTAATTCTTGGAACTACATAAAAGCTTTTACCACCTCTAAAATGTTCACGCAATAATGCATCTCTGATAATAACCGAATCAAATTGCATAACTGATGTACGAACTTCTAGCCTATTTACTGGAGGTGTCGCAATAATGCTGAGTTCTTTTAAGCCAGTCATAGACATTTGTAATGTACGTGGAATTGGCGTTGCTGACATTGTGAGTACATGTGTAGAAGATTTTAATGCTTTTAAAAATTCTTTTTGACGAACCCCAAAATGCTGCTCTTCATCAATTATTAATAATTTTAGATTCAAGAATTTTATATTTTTATGTAATAAAGAATGAGTACCTATTATTATGTTTATTTTACCACTTTCAAGTTCTGATCTTATAATTTTTGCTTCTTTACAACTGCTGGATAATTGTTTGATATTTAATCCGAAGCCTTTGAATCTTTCTATGAATCTTGAAAAATGCTGACTACATAAAATAGTTGTAGGTACTACTATAGCTACTTGTGGTAAATGTTCATTTAGAGACTTTACTACCATAAAGACAGCACGCATTGCTACTTCAGTTTTACCAAAACCGACATCACCACATATTAGTCTATCCATTAACATGCCGCTTCTTAGATCTTCTCTTATATCATTTATAGCAGTTAATTGGTCTTCTGTTTCATTAAAAGGAAAATTAGCACAAAATTTATTATATTCTTCAAGATCAAATTCAATAGAAGTAGTAGTATTGAGCTTTCTTTTAGCTGCTATTTCGATTAAATGCAGTGCAATCTCTTTTATACGGTTTTTAAGTTTTGCCTTACTTTTTTGCCACGAATTACTGCCAAGCTTATCAAGTTCGCCATTATTGCCACCATATTTTTTTATTACTTCTATATTTTCAACTGGTATATACAATTTATCATTGTCAGCATATAAAATTTTTAAGAAATCATGAAGCTTACCTTTAATCTCTAACGCTTCCAATTTTAAAAATTGACCTATCCCATGGTCTTTATGCACAACAAATTCATTTTCAGCTAAATTATCAAGTTCTAATAAAATATTTTTAAGCTTTCTATTAGTATTTGTATAAGTTGGTTTTTCTTCTAATAATTCGCTTGCTGTAATAAATAAATATTTTTCAGTATAAAAGCTTTGATTTAAAGGAATAAGCACAATATTTATTACACCTATCTGAGCTTCATTTAAATGAGTTATTTCATTATATTTATATTCATAATTTTCAATTATGTTTTTCATCCTTTCAAGACTGCTTAAAGAGTTTAGACATATGATAGTTTTTTTAAGTGAATGAGATTTAACAATTTCAAATAATTTATTGAAAATCGTCTTCTTTTCTATAAAGCTTGTAGAACGAATATTTTCAATTAAAGTTGCTTGATCAGAATTTTCGAAAGTAAGTAGTATATTATCTTCTTGTTCAAGTAATTTTATAATATTAAGAGCAGTGAAATATAGTTGATTTGGTGGAATAGTAGGGTAAAAACTATTAAATTTAAGTTTATTTGCTTCTGACCTGGCCAAGTAAAAATCGTTGTAGCTATGTTCAAACTCTAAAATGGCTTGTTTTGATAAATTATCAAATATAATGATAGGATTATTAAAGTAGTGTACTAAGTTAGAGTAGGAATTATAAAATAATGGCAGTAATTGTTCATATCCTGAGAATTTTCTTCCAGATATTATTGCTTCATATAAAGGAATATCGGTATGATTAACCCCAAAATTGCGTAGGTAATTATCTTTAAAATTACTTATTGTTTCAGTGTTTAAAACTATTTCATTTGCTGGACTAATTATTAATTCATTACAAGAATTAGTTGCAATTTGTGTGTCTATATTAAATTCTTTAATCGATTCTATATAATCCCAGCTAAAATTAATTCTATAAGCTCTAGGTCCTGGTAATACTATATCAATAATCTCTCCTCTAACTGCAAATTCTCCAATATCAATAGCGCTAGCATTTCTAGTAAAACTATTTTCTACTAGGAATTTAGCAAGTTTATCTTTAGTAAATTTCATTTTAAGAGATAACTTTAAGAAATACTGAGAAAACAAATCTCTAGGAGGTAATTTTTTTAATAAGTTTGCTGCGTGAGTAATAAGTAATTTAGGATTATTATTTGTAGTTATTCTGATTAATGTTTCTGCACGTTTAGATAAAATATTAGGATTTGGAGATGTATGATCATAAGGAACAGTATCATAGCTTGGAAAATAATATATCACATCATTTAGAAAGTTTGATCTAAGTGAATTTTGTATATTGAGCCTGTGCTTACGTTTATGTACCTTTGTATTTTGCACAGGCTCATATTTAAATTCATCTTGTCTAAAGCTTTCTGAATTTAGTTGTATATTCGGTAAAAAAAACAAAGCTTGTTTGTATAATTGCAACACTTCATCTTCATTATTAGTAACTAAAATGATGTCTTTCTCTAGATTATTTATAAAATTATGGATTGCAAGGAAGCCTTTTGCTGCTATTGGGATTTTTTGTTGTAACATGTAGTTAGGGTTTATATTTTCGCTATTTCACTTAATTTATTGATTATTTCGGCGTCTATACTAGAAGGAGTAAAAGATTTTTTAGTAACCCAATTATAAAGATCATTGTCATTTTGATCAAGTACTAAAGCATAGCTTTCAAGTTTTTTTTTATCCATAAGAAGCAAGTATTTCTCTGCAAAATGACCTAATATGTAATCCATTTCTCTACAGCCACGGTTCTTACTACGATACAGAAGTTTTTTTTGTAAATAGTTTTTATTTAATTCATTCATGATATAAAACCTTGCAAAAAATTTTTATAATAATATTATTAAAATCATCAGATACCAAGATCATTTTAAAATGCTTAAAATTATGGAACTGTGTAACAGAACCAATCTAATAAATCCATATTCTACGTGGATAAAACTCTATATAATTTTTATTACCAATAACAGCGATAAAAACGTACAAAAAATATGTTAGTTCAAAATATCTGTTCTATGCAAGTTTATGATATTCTGCTTTCGAATGATCATATTTTTCTTATGGATTTTAAGCAGAAATGGAAACGAGTAGGAATACCTTATTTAAAAAATTAAGAATGAAACAATTTTTTAAGCTGGCAATTATTATCACCTTAATTGTGGAAATAAATAAAGATTTTAAAGATAGTTTTTTATCTATCATTAATGATCAAATCTGTGTAATCATGTTGTTCCTATGTCGTTCAGGATATAGGCCATTTATGGCAGCAACTTTTGTAACCAAATATAAGGTTATAAAGATTGTTATAATGTTAGTGATGATTTTGAAGGAAATAATCAAAATAAAGGCTGGAAACAAAATAACTTACTGTGGCAGTTTTAAGTGAATACTAATCAAATAATTTTAACGGATCAAGGCGATAATTATGTAAATGTCTGGAGTCATGTATCTCAAGATCTTTATAATTATTACGGTGAAACTCTATATAATAGTTGGTTTAGTAAAGTCAGTTTTATAGAATCTTCATTAAATACTGTTATCCTTTGTGCACCTACTAATTTTGTTAGAGATTGGATAAAGTCTAAGTACTCTATGGTTATATTGCAATTATTTCAGCATTATAACAATGCAATTAAGTCGGTTGAAATAATTACTAAAGAATTGCCTCAAGCTGATCAAAAAGTTCTAGAGTTACCTACTAGGACTTTTGCTGATATTGGTACTAGTGAGCTTAATTCAGAAAATATCTTCTCAACTCTTGATGTACGCTTTACTTTCGATAATTTTGTTGTAGGTGCGCCTAATGAGCTTGCTTATGCTGCTGCAAGAGCTGTTGCAGAATCTTCAGGTGCTGTTTCTGAATCTAATCCGCTTTTTCTATATGGTGGGGTGGGCCTTGGTAAAACACACTTAATGCATGCAATTGGTTGGTATATAAAGCAAAACAATTCAAGTCGTAAAGTGATATATATGTCGGCAGAAAAATTTATGTACCAATTTGTTAAAGCATTGCGTAATAAAGAAGTGATCTCATTTAAAGAGAAATTTCGTTCGGTTGATGTGTTAATGATTGATGATATTCAATTTATTTGTGGCAAGGATAGTACTCAAGAAGAATTTTTTCATACTTTTAATACATTGATTGATAATAACCGTCAAATGGTTATTTCTTGTGATAGGTCACCTTCAGATTTGGATAATATTGAAGATCGGATAAAATCTCGTCTCGGTTGGGGGCTTGTTGCCGATGTTCATAGTACTACTTATGAACTGCGTTTAGGTATTCTGGAATCCAAGATTGAGCAAATGAATGTTAAAGTACCGAAAGACGTAATAGCTTTTTTAGCATCTAAAATTATTTCAAATGTAAGAGAGCTTGAAGGAGCTTTAAATAAAGTGATTGCTCACTCTAATTTTACTTTAAAAGAAATAACATTAGAAAATACGCAAAATATCTTGAGAGATTTACTGCGTTCTAATGAAAGAATAATTACCGTTGAAGATATTCAGAAAAAAGTGGCAAGTCGCTATAATATTAAATTATCTGATATGTCTTCCTCGCGCAGATTAAGAGAGGTAGCAAGACCGCGTCAAATAGCTATGTATCTTAGTAAGGCCTTAACGCCGAAAAGCCTTGCAGATATTGGCAAAAAATTTGGTAAAAAAGATCATACGACAGTTATGCATGCTATTAAGAAAGTAGAAGCATTGTTGGAAAGTGATATAGAGCTTCGTGAGGAGATTAATTTGCTTATGAAAATATTACAAAATTAGTATTTGTATTCTTGTGTTATATGGTTTAGAAAATTAACTTATCATCCTGCAATGAAATCGCTAGATCTCTAAAATAGATTACCATAGATTCTGTTTCTAGAGTTATAGTACGGTTTGTAATTTGTAATATAACAGTTTATACAATAAAACACGAGCTTCAAACTTAATAATTCAATGTTATCAAAAGATAAATTAGCAAAGGAAGTATTTTTTAGATTATATGGGAGATATTCTGTTAAAAGAGTTATAGATAATCATGGATATGGTGAAGGATTAGCATATTTTCTGCATAGTGAACCAAATGAATTATTATATAAAGAAGAATTAAAACTGAATTATCATAATTGTGATTATCAAATACCTGCTGTTAGGGATTATAGATACATTTTTGAGAATAATAATATTACAAAATATTTTACTGGGACAAAAGATAATTTATTTTATCAGTTAAAATTCATTGATACCTATAGCTTAAGAGCTATAGGTAGTCATTTGTGTGGCCAAGATCAATATAATGCTACATATATATTTTTAAATCCTGATTCATTTTATCTAAACTATAAAATTTTAGGGCCTCAAAAAGATTATAATATTAGCACTATTTTAACTAGAGTGTAATCTAGTTATTTTCTCCTGTTAACTTGAATGCTTCTTCTATAGCTTTATCTAAAATTTTTAGAAAATTTTTCTTTGCATGTCCTAAACTAAGATATTTCTGTTTGTATATTATCAGTTTTATAGTGATGATCAGTAAAAGTCAAGAATTATTGATTTTGATCACTCATAAATACTAGAGAGTTATATTATTAGTTTGTTCTACAGTTAAAAATTTTATCCATATTGGTTTAGTCTAAAGTTTCTCTGAATTGTTTGAATCTACTTAATTAACATAAAAATTATTTTGAAATAAGGTTTTTAAATTAATTTAAAAGTAACAATATTTAGTAATTTAAATATTTTTATCAAATAAAAAATTAAATGAATTTTATATAATCTTTAAATTATAATAGGCTCTTCTTTTTTATCATTAGTAAATAATTGATCTAATTTTGTATCAGTTTAGTACATTATATAATCACTCTTGCTTAGACTTAATTTTTTAAAAAATTCATATCGGAATCTTCATAATGATGTTGTATTGCTATTTCTTTTATAAAATTTAATCCCACTTTTTAGTATAGTATTTCTATACTTTCTATGATACATCTAGCTGTAGCTACTATAAGTAACAATGTCTTTATTTTAGCATACCTACTTTATACTTAATTAATTAAGATTGTTTTTGTTCAGTAATATTAATTATACTTTAGTATAACTTTACTCTCAATTTCTTGATGACCTTAAACTATAAATGCTGAGATAGTAACTTAATCTAAGTATATTTTCTTGATAGTTACAATTTATATAAATTAAATCCTATTGAAAGTTATCTAGATAATGTTATTGACAGTAAATTAACTTTTTTATATGCTGACATATGGTCTTAAAAAATTTACATAAGGTGTTGTGATGGCAGAAAAGTACGATAATATAAAAACTAACAGAGTACTTGCACTTTCTGGTGGTGGGGTTAAAGGTGTAGCAGAAATAATGGTGCTCATGGAAATTGAGGCAAGAACTGGAAAGTCTATTTCCGAGTTATTCCCTATTATATCAGGGACTAGTGTTGGTGGGCTTATAGCTGCGTTATTAACAATTCCAAAAGAACCAGGCTCAAAAGAAGCAAAATATAGTGCTAAAGATGCATTTGAAATATTTACATCCAATGCAGGCAATATATTTCCTAAGACGTTTTTAGGATCAGTTAAGCAATTATTTACTCATAAATATAGCCAGAAACCTTTAAAAGAATTATTAGAAAAATATTTAGAAGATAATAGAATGGATGACACTACTTCCCGTCTTGTGATTCCAGTAAATGCTTTGACCCATAATGGTGGAGGGTTAGAAATTTTTGATAGTTCCGATTCTTATAGTTCACATGTTAGAGTAAAAGACGTATTGCTTGCAACAACTGCAGCACCTACTTTTTTTAAACCTATTATGGATAAAAATGCTGTACAAGGATATGAATATGCTTCTGGTACTCCATATGTGTATGCAGATGGAGGATTGGATGCTAATAGGCCAGCAAACGAAGTTTTAAAGCTGCTTAAAAAGGGTCATACACGTGAAGAACAGAAAAAGATATTAGATAGTACTATGGTATGCGCCCTTAATTTTGTGAATGATATTGAGCCTACTAATTCTATACCTAAAATTGGTTTTGATGGAATAATAAATTGGCTTTTAAAAGGAAAGTTAGTCAGTAGGCTCATGACAAACAAAGAAGCGGCTTCTACAGCAGAAGTTGAAAATGATTTACCTGAAGAAAATGAATTTTTTGTAGTGGGGTTACCTATTACAAAAGAGACTGAAAGTTTAGATAATGCAAGTCCAGAAAATATTAAGAAATTGGAAGAAATAGGACGTAAGTATGTTAAAGACAATGACGAGTTAATTCAAAAATTATGTGATACCTTACTTGATAATTTAAATAAAGAACAGGCAGCTAATCAAGTTGCAGATTCTGATGATGAAGGTATAGAGGAGGATATAGATGAACAAGTAACTCAGGATTTAGGTTCTGATGATGAAGGTATAGGAGAGAATATAGTTAATAAACAAGTAGCTCAAGATCTAGATTCTGATGATGAAGGTATAGAAGAGGATATAGATGAACAAGTAACTCAAGATATATGTAATAAAGAAGAAGTCAATGTAAAGACTTTAAATGAGTTTAGTAATAAGAAATATGAATTAAAAGACGATTACTTTTTACATAAAGCAGAAAATTATACTTTAGAAGAAATCGAAAATTGTATTCGTAGCTTTGAAGAAGCAAGTTTGAAATGGCAGCAAGGTAATCAGAATAACCTTGTGTTCAGCTATAGTATAGAAGAAGATATTGCTCTTGAAGGTGAAGAACGTACAGATGGTGTTCCAGGTTATAATGAAATTGTAGCGTGAAGGTGTCTGTTACATAGCTCACTACTACGGGGGTAGTATTTTAAGAACTATGCAGCAATGCATTTAAGTGGCCTGCGATTATGGTCATTAGTGTCAGATTACCTATTTAACTTCTTAGTTGTTTCAACTAATCTTATTCCAGATATAGTTAGCAATGTTATTAAATAAGCTTTATTAATACAACATTAGATAGTGATTTGTGGTTTGATTAGGTCTCATACCCAGTTACATAAATAATTAGTTATACTATATTAAGGCATCGTATTGTTGGTAAAATGTGCTGGGCTTTGAGCTTATCCAACTAGAATTGTACAATTACTACACAATATATTACCTAAATAAGAAGCAGTATTAGTAAAACCCACTAGCTTAGTCCGTTTTATTGAAGTAGTATCCATCCATAAATATCTAAAATATGTAAGATTCTAATCATGCAAAATGAAAATCTGCTATCGAAGCAGTAGTGTATTTATAAGTTATAGATCTTCTTCGCTTGCTAAGGAATTAGTACCATGCTAAGCATGCCGTTTTCACTTTGAAACATTACTTTTACTCTAATCTTTGTATAAAAATATTAGGTATGTGAATATTATTAAGATCAAGAATCACCTACCTCAACTATTTCTTCTACTTCACACATTGTAATTTTAACTGCTCCTGCTACTATATTAAAATTTTTTGCTGTTTTATATTGTAAATCACATTATTGCTTTTATCAGCCCTTTAATAATATCAAATCAGCTTTCTGTTTCTATGATATATTGTTAGCCGTTTAAAGTCTCATATTTCCTTACCATATTCTACAATTATACATATGCTGGTTTTTTTTAGCATAAAAAGCTGGAATTCCTATGTAAGCAGCTCTAATTTATTCAGCTAAAGTTTCTTGCATAATTTAGCTCAAGCTCTAAAATGTTATCAAAATATTATTGCTTAAAAAGCTTATTTTCTCCTATATATGAAGAAATTATTTTTTTATTTGCTTAGTTTGAAGAAGTAGCCAAAGTCTAAAATAGTTAACACCACGATTATTGTTAATAACAGTTAGATTATGTACATTACTATTAAGTAAAACGTTTATTAGATTTTCAGGAATAGCACATAAATTGAATCTACCTAACATTATAGTCATGCCGTTGTAAAGTAATCATTCAAGTACTACTTTGGCTAAAGGATAGATTTTATTCATAAAATATTATCCTTAATTTATATGATATTGTAACTCATCACTATTATGATGATCATTGCCTATATTAGGGATATACTCTTTATATAGAGTTAATAGATGGTTGTACCAAGTTGTGTGGGAACAATAAAATAATTATTTATTATTTTGAAAATCTTAGAATTGTGAGTTTGATTTTAACATAGCTGTATTAGGTAACTTTTGATCTGCTTTACGATATAAATTCATTTGCTATAACTATTTCTTTGTAGGTATTTTTGATAAACAGACTTTAGCAGTTTCTTGAGATTCAATACAATTTGTTAAGCTCTTAATAATCAATTCATCCTGTTCTTTCTTATTATCTGTAAGCTTCAAAGCTAAGACGTGGAGGTGCTAAGTAACTTAGTTCTTACTATGCTAGTTTAATGTATATCCATATCCTTGGTGATCTAATCACTTAATATTTTTAGCAAATATATTAAAGGTATTACTATATTCTAATATGTTCATCTCCTATAATTAACTGACAAAATCATATTTAACTTGTATATTATCTAGATGTTCCCATATAGTTTTTATAACATGTATTAGAGTTATTACTTAACTTAAAAAAAATGAAGTGTATAGTAAGTGTAAGTATTTTATATTATTCTTATCTATAGCTTGTTGAAAATACATATCTAATTCTTTACCTATAACTTCCTTAAGTAAGTTGTTTGGCAGTACTACAAAAAGCTTTTATTTCTCTTTTTCTAAAGTCATTATTATTTTCTTTTACTTTTGCTATTAAAACCTTTCTTTTTTTGAATAAATTATAAATCTTTTAGTTATTGTTTAAGGCTTCTGAGTTTATTACTTTAATTTTTTACTACATGATTAAATTTATTTTTCAATAATATATTAAGTTAAAAGATTAGTTAATGATGAAAATTACTTGTATACATGCTATGTATCAGGTAATAATTCGAATTATTAATAACATAGCTTTGACTTAAGAAGAATATATGTTAGCTATTCTAGAAAAATTTTTATTTGCTCCTGTAAAGGCATTCATTAGTATCCGTGAAGATACTGTATCTGCTTTAAAAAGGCTAGGTATTAATACGATTCGTGATTTACTGTTTTATTCTCCTATTTCTTATCAAACAAGGACATTATCACCTAATTTAATGGAAGTTAGAGATGGTGAGTTAATTCAAACAGAGATTGCAATTGAAAGTATAATTTTGCCTAGAAAAAGTCATCATCCTTTAAAAATTATAGCTAGTAATAATACAGGTTCTTTATTATTAGTATTTTTTTATAAACCTCCACTATTTATTTTAAATAAATTAAAACTAGGTACTTCTCATATTATTAGCGGTAAAATACAATTTTTTAATAATCATTTACAAATTTTTCATCCTGAATTTATTCAGAATCCTAGATTAACAAAGGAAAAAGAGCCTATTTATTCTCTAACATATTTACTTAATAATAAGCAGTTACATTCGTATATTACAAAGGCAATAGATATTTTCGAAGAGAAGTATAAAAGTATAGATGATAAGGAGATAAGAGATTATTTAAAAATTATATTACAAAATTTAAAAGTTTTACATTGTCAATCTAACTATTCTCCTTCTTTGTGTCATTCTTGCAAAAGTGTTAATCTAGAAAAAAAGTTACATAATGACATAAAGAAATACAAGAATGACTTTGGACTACACATAAATAATGCCATAAAACAACTAGCAGCTAAAGAGTTGATTGCTAATCAAATATCTCTTTTAAATATACGTAAGCAAATAAGCAAAAGGCAAAGTAATATTTATCCTAAAGCTGTAGAAACTCAGCAATTAATATTGAATGAACTTGGATTTGAGTTAACTTCCTACCAAAAGCAAGTCATAGAAGAAATAGAGCTTGACCAAAGTAATAGAGTAGAAATGATGAGGTTGTTGCAAGGTGATGTTGGTTCAGGTAAAACTTTAGTGGCTCTGCTTACTATGGTAAATACAGTAGAAGCTGGATTTCAAGCAACGCTTATGGCGCCAACTGATATACTCGCAAACCAGCATTTTGAGTTTTTTTCTAAAGCTTTAAAAAATACAAATATAAAAGTTGCACTACTTACTGGTAGAATACTTGGGTTAGCGCGTAAAAATATTATGATTCAGCTTGAAAATGGTGAAATTAATATATTAGTTGGTACTCATGCTTTATTTCAGAAAAAAGTCAGTTTTAAGAAATTAGGTTATATAGTTATTGATGAGCAGCATAGGTTTGGAGTGCAGCAAAGATTGAATTTAATAAATAAAGGAGTTAATCCTGATATATTAATTATGACTGCAACACCGATTCCTCGAAGCCTTGCACTTACTATGTTTGGTGATATGACTATCTCAAAGCTTATTGGGAAGCCAAAAAATCGCTTACCTATTGTTACAAATACTATATCGGTTAATAAAATTGAATATATTTTAGAGTCGATAAGAAAAAAGCTTATAGCAGGTGAGAGAATATATTGGATATGTCCGTTAATAGAACAAAGTGATAAAGAAAAGTCAGAAGATGATAATGTATTAATGGATGTGATGAGTCGCTTTAATTCTATTGATAAAATATATGGAGGGTGTGCTGCTATTATTCATGGTAGAATGAAGAATGAAGAAAAAGATGCAATAATGAAGCAATTTAAGGAAGGCAAGATTAAGCTATTAATAGCAACAACTGTTATTGAAGTTGGTATAGATGTACCGGAAGCAACCTTAATTATTATCGAAAATGCTGAGCAATTTGGGCTTGCTCAGCTTCATCAGCTTAGAGGTAGAGTAGGGCGAGGTATTTTGCAGTCATATTGTATATTGCTATATAACCCTAAAAAGCTTAGTAGAGTAGCATGTATTCGGTTTGAAATAATAAAGCAAACTAATGACGGTTTTTATATTGCTGAACAGGATTTAAAACTAAGAGGTAGCGGTGAAATTTTAGGGATAAAACAAAGTGGTGAAGTTACATTTTTCTTTGCTGACTTAGCTACTGATTATGATCTGCTACTTAAAGCTCATAAATTTGCAGAAATAGGCTCAAGCAGTAATTTAGATTTTGTTAACTTTCAAATCAAGCTATTTGCTAAAGCACAAGTAAGTGAGTTGTTTAGTTAACCTTAAACTACTATTGGTGTTGTTATATAGTTTTTATTCTATATTTCCGCTTCCAATGGAATCCAGAGTAAAAACATTTAATCGCCAACAATATTCTATTGAAAGAATAGCCTTTCTTTGTCCTTGCTTCTTCGTATGCAGTAGAGTTTTTATAGTCATATTTAAATGCTTCCATATCTACTTTTGTTGCTGGCTTATTCCTCTATACTTTTGGTATAAGATTTTTCTTTAATTTTAATATGTTAGTTTTACTTATACCAAAATGTTGACTTGCTAACCTATAGCTTATTTTTTCCTTAATTTTAATCTCTAATACTTTTTTCCTAAAATCTATAGAACATGTTTGTAACATTTTTATATTGCTTTAGTTATAAAGTTATAGTATATGATTAACTGGGGACAAGAAGATTATACAGAAGCAGCTTTGCTGCTTCTTGAAATTATTGAAAAAGGAGCGAATATTGTAAAACAGAAGGGTTTACGTCGATGAAGCTAGCTCTGAATAATTTCAGCAACTCTTGTAAATAAAGCTGCGATCATATACCAGCCTTTTTTTGAATAGTTAATAAAGAAGGATCATTAACATTTATTTGTTTTAGTAAATCTATACCAATTTGTTCATGTTCTGGATCAAGATGATATGTGTTTTAAAATGTTGTTCTGCTTTATGATTTTAAAATATTAATCCTAATTTTTTATAAAATATCGTAGCACATAATTCTATTACTCAATGAGCAAGCACAGCTCGTTCACGATCTCCAATGGTCATCATTTTTAGAATAAACCAAGAGCTTAAGGCCTCAAAAATAAGATCTTGAATTTCTTTATTCTTGGTTTTTTATAAGTACTAGATTATATCCAAATTCATCAATTAAGTGTTTCAATGCAAGCTATTGGAATTCTTTTTGCTTAGAAAATGTCACGCTTGCTAGCACCATTTTTTGAAGTTCATTGGACCAAATTTAGAAATAATAGAGAAATTTATCTTTTTGTATGTCACAATCTATTTTATTTACCAATTTGTAAAGCCATGTGTGTATTTATAGATGAATATAAATTGAAATATTATGCTTTGTATACAGTAGATATATAAAACATTGCGACTTATCCATTTTAAATTTAAAGAGATTTTTTGCGAATAATCTTTTACTATCATTAATATATATATTAATATTAAGAAGATAATATTCAAAATTAAATAGTTATTTGAAAAATTAAAGTCACTAAAGGGAATTGCAAGTGTAAAAATGGTTGAATGTACTAAAGAAGCAAAAATTGATATAAAACAACAAAGTTTTAGATTTATTGGTTCATGTTTTGCGATAAATCCAAGGATCATAATTGAAATTACTAGAGTGCCATAATCAATAAGAGACCAGGTGGCATAAAATAATATTGCCATTATAATTACATGACAGTAACCACTATAGAAAAAATGAGTTATCCTATTACGAAAACAATAAATATAACATTGTCCTAAATAGATTGATATTAGAATATTGGTAATAATAAATTGCTTAAGTAATATAATAGTATAGATATGTAGCAAAACGCCATATATTATTATTCGTGTTTTTGGTTTATCATGGAAATTATAACCGGCAAAAAAGCAAAAAATCGGCATAGCAGTGCGACCTATGACTCGCATAATTGTTAGTTCAGGGTATATATATAAACCTATATGATCAATAATCATAGTTATAATAGCTAAGGTTTTTAATAAATCCTGATAATTTGATTGATTTTTATTGCTTATTATTACCATAATCAACTACCTTTAGTAAGTATGCTGTGCCAAAAAATACTATGACTCCTGAGATAACAGTACCACATAGCATGCAGACTTTAATCAGTAAATTTTCTGAATAAAAATATTCTAAATAGTAATACTTTATTAACCCAATTATAAGAGACATTATTATGCAGCATAATAAAACTTTACCACAGAAACATTTTATGCCGGCTTCTATATGAAGCTTGTTCTGTTTTGTAGTATAACTATATAATAAACCTAGATTGTACCATGCTGCGATGGATGTACCGACAGCAATACCGATATATTTTAAAGAATCGATTAATAATAAATTCATACTAGTATTAATTATTATTGAAAATAAAGTTATTTTTAAAGGTGTTTTAGTATCACCGTTAGCATAAAAAATAGGAGTAAAAATTTTTGCTAGGATAAAAGCAGGTAGTCCTAAAGCAAATGCGGAAATAACCTCAGCAGTATTTGTAGTATCTTGAGCAGTAAAAACTCCTCGTTCATAGATTATATTAATAATGGGATGAGATAAAATTATAATACCGAATGCAGCAGGTAATGATAATAATAACCCCATTCTGATAGCATTGTTCTGTATTTTTTTTGCTGTTACCAGATCATCCAATTTATAGCTTTTCGATAATTCCGGTAATAATATGGTAGAAAAGCTAGTACCTATTATCGATAGAGGAAATTGATATATGCGGTCAGCATAAGATAGTATCGAAATAGCACCGTCAATAAAGCTAGCAATGGATTGTGAGATGAAAAGGTTTAATTGCTGCACACCAGAACTAATTATAGCTGGCCCCATATTAATCAAAAGCTTTTTTACATCAGGATCATTAGGTTTAAATATAAATGGGAAGCTTAAGTTAGCTCTTTTAACACATATAAACATAAAGGATATTTGTAATATTCCAGCAATTATTAAAGATAAACTGATTGCAATAGTAGATTCTAGATAATTATCTATAATCAAAGTACAAATTATTACACATATGCTTAAAATAACAGGTGAAAAAGCAAATGCAGCAAATCTTTGTACTGAGTTTAATATTCCACCAAGTAAAGCTGTTAATGAAACAAATATGAGATATGGTATAGTAATACGACATAGAAATACTGTAAACTCAAATTTCTCTTTTTTACTATGAAAACCTGGAGCTATAAATAGCATTAATTGTGGCATAAAGATTTGCATTAATGCTGTTATAATAACTAATGTAAGAAGTAGAAGAGTAAAAACTTCACCAGAGAAATTACTAACAGCTCTTTTAGAAATAAGCATTTTTTCGTTATAAATAGGAATAAATACGTTTGAAAGAGCTCCTTCAGCAAAGATTCTTCTAAATAAATTTGGCAGTTTAAATGCAACATTGATACTGTCACCCATAGTGGTAGAACCAAATAATGATGCAATGAATTGTTCACGCACTAAACCAAATATGCGAGAAATTAATGTAAAAAAAGCCACTATGATTCCTGAACGAAATAACATTACTGTTTATTTTTAGCCCTGTATATTCCTGCATTAATTAAAGCATCTGCTTTAGCTTTATTTCCCCAATTCTTAATTTTCACCCACTTATCTTTTTCTAAATCTTTATAATGCTCAAAAAAATGCACTATACGTTTTTTAAGCATCTCATGTAAATTCTCTAAATCTTTGATGTGATCAAAAGTAATATCAATCTTAGAAGTTGGTACTGCAATAATTTTCTCATCTAACCCAGATTCATCCTCCATTATTAATACGCCAATAGCTTGGCACTTAATTACAGAACCTGGTACTACAGGATAATTAGATACAACAAGTACATCTACAGGATCACCATCATTTGAGAGTGTATGAGGGATAAAACCATAATTACACGGATAGTTCATAGTGGTTTGCATAACGCGATCAACAAAAATTGCTCCTGATTCTTTGTCGAATTCATATTTAATTGGACTACTATTCATTGGAATCTCAATAATTACATTTATGTCGTTGTTATTTTCTTTTGCTTTGATTTTATCTATAAACATATTTTTTATTTATTTTATTGGTTATCATTTATTCTGGATTAATGCTTCCGCAGAGTGACATTGTATAGATCGTGCAACACCATCTCATAATTAATTGGGTGGTCTATAATTTTCATCATGTTTTGCGAGTAACTGTCTTGCTATAAATTTTTTATCTGATAGCTTTCCGATAGCAATAATTTCTTGTCCCTCACGAAATAGAGCAGGTAGCACACCTTGGTATAATATTTCTAAATCTTTAACATTATCAGTGATAATAAAACTCATCTTATCAGCAGCAATTTTATTTATCGAGTCTATTTTAACTAGACCTCCAACTCTTAATTCTTTACTTGTATGTACTGCATTAATTTTTGATGGTGGCAAGAAAAACACTATATTTTTCTCTAAATTATAAATTATTATACTAATCCCTAAACAGGCTGAACAGAAACAAATAACTATTGTTATTAATCTATTTCTTACTCCTTTTTGCATCAAATTTTTCTTTATCTTTCAATAATTTATAACTTAAAAGGCTTATAATTAGCAACACAGCCAAGGCTAGAAAAGTAAACAAATATGCAGCTAGTATATAATGACTCATTGAATTAATTATGTCTTAAAAGTTCTATAATTTCATTAGGTGAAGAATCTAAATAAAAATACTTTAGATATTTTCCATTTGCATCCATTAAATAGGTAAAAGATGAATGATCAACCATATAGTTTATGTCATCATTGTCATTATCTGTACGAGCATAATAAACCTTAAATTTATCTGCTACGTCTTTTATTTGTTTATCACTACCGGTAAGACCTATGAATTTAGGGTGAAAATGTTTTAGATACTCTTTAAGCACTTCTGGTGTATCACGCTTTGGGTCTATAGTAATAAAAATAGGTATGATATCTATTTTATGTTTCTCTAAGATTTTTATAATTTTTGTTATTTTATTTAACGATGTTGGACATATATCAGGACAAGAAGTAAATCCGAAATAAATAAGTCTTAGTTTACCTTTTAACTTATCACTATTAAATACTTGACCGTCTTTGTCTATTAACTCAAAATCACCACCAATTTTTACATTATCCTCATAAATATTTACTTGACCTACAGGTGGTTTTTCATGAGTCTTTAAAGATAGCAATAAATATAATCCTACTATAGCTATTAATAGGCTTATAATAATAATTATTTTTATAATATTTGTTTGCATCTTCTTATAATCCTAGTTTTTGGGGTTTAAAATATTTCACCCAAATATCTATTAATAATTTAGTAATAATAATTGCTGAAAACATTGATGATATAATACCAATTGTTAATGCTACGGCAAAACCTTTTATTGCTCCAACTCCAAATATGTAAAGTAAAAAGGCAACAATTAATGTAGTAATATTAGAATCAAGGATAGTTGCAAAAGCTGATTCAAAACCTATTCTAATTGCATAAAGATTAGATGCACCTTTATATAGCTCTTCTTTAATTCTTTCATAAATTAATACGTTAGCATCAACAGCCATACCAATGGTAAGTATTATTCCTGCAATCCCAGGCAGAGTTAAAGTAGCTTGAAAAAGTGAAAGTAATGCTAGAATATATAATATAGTAAGGCCTAGAGCTATGTTTGCAAATAAACCCAAAATGCCATAAGACCAAATTACGAATATAAATACTGCTATAAAACCTATAATTCCTGCTTTTTTCCCTGATTCTATAGAGTCAGCACCAAGATTAGGACCTATACTTCTTTCTTCAATAATTTTGAGTGGAGCTGGAAGAGAACCAGCACGTAATAGTAGTGCAAGCTCACTTGCTGATTCTATTGTAAAATTTCCTGATATTATACCACTACCACCCAAAATTGGTTCGTTTATTACTGGTGCACTTAGTAATTTGTTATCTAAAACTATAGCAAGACGTTTACCAGAGTTATTTTTAGTTATCTCACCAAATAACTTACTTCCAAGATTATTAAAAGAAAAAGCTACCACTGGCTGTGAGTTCTGATTAAAAGAAGCTGAAGCAGTTATTAATTGATCACCGCCTAAAATGGCTTTCTTCTTTACAACTACATAATATTCGCCGTGATTTTCATTATCTCCCTTTACTAACATTGATCCTACATGCACATGACCTTTTACTGCTTCTTCTATATTAGCATTTTCATCGACTAAATGAAAAGTCAATTTAGCAGTTTTTCCTAAGATGTTTTTCAAATAAGAAGGATTTTCTTCACCTGGAACTTGTAGTAATATATGCTTATCACCTTGTTTTTGTAAGATAGGTTCTTTAGTGCCAGTACCATCAACACGCATCCTAACGATTTCAATAGATTGATCTACTACTTTATTAAGCAAATCACTTAATTTAGATTTGCTAAAGTTAAGTTTTATTTTGTTTTCATTTGCTTCGATATTAATTTCTGGATCGATTTTGTTAATTATTTTTTTAAAATGTTTTAATTCCTTGGATGACCTTAACTCTAGTTGAATGTAATTTTGTTTAACTGACAAACTTTTATAGCCAATTTTACCTTGACGAAGTCTTGTACGTAAAGTATTTGCTAAGTTTTCCATTAAGTCATTTAAGTAATTATCGAAATCAACATCAAGTAATAAATGTGCTCCACCTCTAAGATCAAGTCCTAGATTGACTGAGTTATGAGGCAAAAACTTAGAATCCACCTGCATAAAGTTAGGCAGGGCACAAATAACTGCAAATATTGTACATATAATAGAAAGGAAAATTTTCCACTTAGGAAGATTTTGCACTGCTTACCTTCTTATCTTTTTTATTACTTCTATGTTCTTCCTTTTTGGCTACAACTTCTTTGGAGCGGCTAGTTATATCAATGATAGCACTTTTTAAAACTTTAATGCGTACGTCTTTAGCGATTTCGATTTCAATATTATGATCGCTATTACTAACTTTGGTTACAGTACCATAAATACCGCTATTTATTAGGACTTCTTCACCTTTTTTAACTGCACTAACTAATTTTTCTTTTTCTTTACGTCGTTTTTCTTGTGGGCGTAATAGTAAAAAGTAAAATACAGCAAAAATTAAAACCATTGGAATTAAGCTTGTTAACCCTGATTGTAGTGAATTTAAGTTTACTTCTGTAGGTGTTACTTCAGTGTCCTGTATTTCTATAGTGTCGTTATTATTTGTAGAATTATCTTGGTTGCTTGCTGACATAAATCATTTCCTTATATATTTATATATAAAATTTAATAAAGTAAAAATAGCTACCTCATAACTTTAATGCAAGGGTAAAATAAAAATATAAAGTTATTGAAATATTTTATATTAATATGAATAACCAGGAATTAAAAAGCTAATTACAAGTATTATAGAGCTGCAGTATAAGAACTTAGATTAATTAAAGGAACATTATTGGAGCGGGTGAAGGGATTTGAACCCTCGACTTCGACCTTGGCAAGGTAGCGCTCTACCCCTGAGCTACACCCGCTAAATTAGGAAACATAGGCGTTTTAATATAAAGGAATTTAAGGTGATTAAAATATTAATTATATTAAAATACCTTAGTTCTTGTTTAAGCCAAGCAAGCTAAAATATAAGTAATAATCACATAAATTGCAAGTACTAAATTAGCAATTTATTTAAAAGAGTAATGCAATATCTTACCTTATTATATATAATTCCAGCTTATTTTTTGATAAACTTCTATGAACTGACAAATATAAAACTTTTCTTATCAACAAAGTGATCAGGCAAAATATTTATATATAAATAGAGAAAGTTGTAGAGTTAAACCTGCGCTATATCATCATTAAATTTAGGAAATATACTTCAAACGTAGCGCTTGTTGCCCTTTTACTGTGACTAAGTTGTTAAACAAGTTACTTGAGCAAATCCAAAAAGCAAAATCATTATATAAAGCCTAATAGTTTAGCATTTCTCTGTTTGTGTCTGTATGTTTAGCAATGCATATTACTACTTTAATATCTTTATAATGTTAATATATTCCTAGCTTAATTATGATTTTTATGCTTACTTAAAGTATTTTTAAGCAATAGTAGATTAAAGAGCATCTTTTCTAAGAATTCTGTTCTATCAAAGTTGTATTGTTCTCTTCTCTATGAAGAAAATTTCTAGTTGATTAGAAATTTTCTGTGGATCTGAGCAATTTTTTAAATTGCTCAAAGTATAATCATACTTCTTATTAAAACAAATATAACTATTGTGTTTCTTAAATATGATATTCGGAAATGTATGTAGAGTCTAAAAGTTTTGAGTTTTGCAAGAAGATAAGCAGCTCTTATAAACTTCTTCTTTTTAAGCTCTATTTTAATGTACGTTTCTTAAAACGTAATGGTTAATTATAGCTAACATCTCTTGTATTCAAAATTGTTTGGATAAAATTGCAAATTAAACTTTCTAATTTCTAACAATTTGTGATGCATGCATATCAAATAATGAGGTTATTTTGCTTTAAAATTCCTATAATCTGTTCACATGATAATAGTATAGGATGCTTGTAAATAGTTAATATAGCATGATGCTATATTGAGATTTAAATCTTACTGTTTGCAATTGTTCATCTATTTCAATACATTGAGATAGAGCTATTTATATCAAGCATTATGATATTTTGATTTTGGTATCTATAAGTGATATCAACTTCATATTAATTTATATGCAATGCAGACAATATTATTTTTAGGTTTAATTTTGCCAATCAGTACTTTATTAATTTTAGCAATATGAAGATAAATAAGTTCTGCTACAAAGCATTAGTGCCATATATAGCCTAGAAATTTTTTATTTTCTAGGCTATATATTAAAGCTTATAAAATTGTTGTGCAAAAGAGATATGATCAGTCTTAAAAATCTTTAATTTTATTATTTTGGATTACATTTACTGTTTAATGTTCGTTTATTTTTATCTATCAAACAATTAATACCATAATTTATTAGTATTCCGCTTAATATCGTATAGTTTGACCTAACATAATAAATAGACTTCTTCATCTTTTAATGATATTCTAATTTTATATTAAAAGTACATTATTTTTAAATTAAAACTAAATTTAAAAAGTATGAGATTTGATGGATCTAAGGTTAATTCTGCTTAGCGTGCAATAATGTATTAATATGTGAATACAGCGAATGCCAAAAAATTTGTTTATATAAAGTGCTCGAGATGTAATTGAATTACCGAAGACCTTACTCAAAGTGAATTATAATTCTTTTTTAAAATATGGCTTTGGTTATATGCAAGCTGCAAATTATGAATTAGAAAAAATATCCACCCACATAATTAGTTGATTAATTCTAGGACCATTCTTAGGTTATTATGTTTAATTAACGTACATAGGCTTAAAGGTAACCATAGATTGAGTACTTTTAAAGCTAAAATTAAAAAGTGAGAAACTTAAATAATCTACATTGTATGTTCTACATATTTGCAAAATCACTGAAAAGCTCTGAGCTTGGCGCACCCGAGAGGAGTCGAACCCCTAACCTTATGATCCGTAGTCATATACTCTATCCAATTGAGCTACGGGTGCTATAGCTTCAAGCAATAAGTTTATAAATTTAGTGCTTAACCTCTGAACCTTACTTCGTACGCATTAAAGCTATAAGTTAGCTACTTTTATTATATTAAAAAATTTAATATAATGCATAAGGAAATGTATAAGAAGCATACATAAGGACTTAATATTTGTCAAGAAGTATCGAATCGAATCTTGCCTATAAGATATTCTTTACACGATAATACATAAAAATAACTTTAATTTTTAATTAAATTATATTTTTGTATTAAAAGTTGTAAATTAATATAAGAAAAATTTCTAAACTTTTTGTTAGTCATAATTTGTTTATTTTATATTAACTTTACTATATAGGCTGGAAATGTATCAAAATCTACTAAAAAATTTAAAAGTAATTAACTTATTAAATGTTGAAGATAAATAGTAGAAATGTAATGTAATAAATTTTAGCATAGGCGAAATTTTATTAGAAAAATAGGAAAAATTATAAGTTTGGGATCATCGGCTAAATCATCATTTCCTTATACTAAACTGATAAATATTTTATTCCTGCTTTATCAAATAAGCAAGCTTGATTTGTATGAAACAGAAGGAATAAAGAATAGATGAAATTACACTGAAGCTAAAGACCATGATAATAATTTTTACCCAAGCACAAGAATTCACTAATCAAGGTGATCTTGTGAAGATATAATGTAAGGATATGATATAGCTCAAGCTGCAGGTAATATTAATGTTTTTATTTTAAATGGTAATGTTTGTAGATGCTCACTACAAGCAGTTTTATCTGCATTACTTATTTTTTGATCTCATTGAGAGCATACTCGTTCTGATTTGAAAAACTGGTTATGTACAGCACAGTTTAGAAAGTCTTAGAAAAGATGAGTTTAAAGGATAATATTTTATTTAAATCTTATCATTAATTGATAAAAATGTTTTAGCTTAAAGTAGTTTGGTAATAGCATTTTTAATTATAATCAATCCTATTGTAGTTAGTTTTCAAACGAAGTAAAGATAAATTTATCTTTTTTTTGCATGGATCAGTAAAGCGTATACTAAAACTGTATCATATACTGTGGCTATAACAGCAGTACACAAAAAATAACTAATATTATTTAAGTTATTTTATATTTTAATAGATCACACAATTCAATGATTGTTGTATCGTTCACAAAAAGATAGAATATCTAAAAATATGCTATATCTTTAGAAATACTGCAATTAAATTATGGTATAACAGAAATACATTACTGATCCACGCAATAACGCTATTTTGCATTTACACTAAAAAAATATGTGCTAGGTTTAAGAAAGTTAAAAAACCTAAAGCATCAGTTATAGTTGTTAGAAAGACACCTGATCCTGCAGCGGGATCTATATCAAAATAATGTAGTATTATAGGAATGGCTGATCCAAATAATCCAGCTACTAAGAAATTTAATATGACGGCAATAGCAAAAATTATACTAAGATTCAAATCAAGTAACATTACAAAGCTAAGCACAGCTCCAATAATTGCCAGTACAAAGCCATTAAAAGCTGATACTGCTATTTCTTTTAATATGACTTTATTGATGTTATTATAGTGAATATCCTTATTAGCAAGTGCTCTAACTGTAACAGTCATAGCTTGCGTTCCAGCATTTCCGCCCATTGAAGCTACAATAGGCATAGTAGCTGCAAGTGTTACAAGTTTTGCAATAGTATCGTTAAAATGGTTAATTATAAGTGATGTCATGCAAGCAGTGATTAGATTAACAAAAAGCCAAGGAAAACGATGTTTAACGGTACAAAATAAATTAAAGAAAGTATCTTGAGTGTGTACACCGCTTAATGATAATATATCCTTTTCGGCTTGTTCTTCAATAATATAAATTATATTATCGATCGATACGCTACCTACTAATTTACCACTTTTATTTACTATTGGTACAATGGTTAAGGCATATTGTCTAAAAATAAAGCTTAGTTCATTTAAGTCAGTAAAAGCATCTGCTAATTTAAAATCTTTGTTCATCAAATCTTTTATTAATTTGTCATTTTCATTTTTGATCAGAGTACTAAGAGATATTATACCTATGGGGCGTAATTTATTATCTGTTACGATTGCAGCATGAAAATCATTTTTTACATTTTTTATAAAATTTAATGATTCTTCTACCGTCCAATTTTCTTGAAGATTAATAAAATCTCGCTCAATTACTCTACCTACCGTATTTTCAGGGTATGTGCAACCTACAGCAATTTGATTTCTTTTTTCTTTAGTAAGATTACTTAAAATAAGATCTTTTATATTGTCATCTAGATCAATTACTACTTCAATAGCATCTTCTATAACTAACTTATTAATTAATTCTGCAGATTTTTTTATGCCTAAAGTTTCTATTATTAGGGGTTTACTATAAGCATTTAATGATACTAATGTTTCTGGCTTAATTTTATCCTGTAATAGTGGAATAATTATCTTATATATTTTACTATTAAGATTATCTAAGAAATCAGCTAAATCAGCATAGTGAAGCTCTGCTAGTCTTATTGCGACAGCATCATAATTATGCTCTTCGAGCAGATCGTTAATTTGGTCAAAAATTTTAGCAAATTGATCATGATGATCAGGTAATATGCTTTTAAATATATTGAAATTAGGCATAACCCATTTACCTAATAGCCTAAATAACTATAGACTTATTAATTAATAAAATAACATTAAAAATGATTTATTTAAATTTTGTATACAGAGCTTAGATTTTTGGTGCGGTCGAGAAGACTTGAACTTCCAATCTTTTTACAGAACAGCACCCTCAATGCTGCGCGTCTACCAAATTTCGCCACGACCGCCTAAATTTTATGAACTTTGAAGAACTTAACATTGTCTTCAGTATAGCAAACTATTAATGCAACATCAATAGTGTTGTTGCATAGATGCCTAAAACCTTATTGCGAGAAGGCCATGTGGCAATCTATAAAAGTGATCAATTTTGTAATATCTCTACTAGACTGCCTTTTATCAAAACTTATAGTTTCTCCTCACAATGATATTAAAAAGTGAATTATAGCTTAAATTAAAATCAATATCAAAGCTAATTACAATAAACTAACAACAAAACTAGGCATAATTGATTGTTTAATAGCAGCTTCCGTCAAATTATATAATTTTTCATCAATATTATCAAAATTAATATGATATTCTCTAGCATTACCTGTTAATACTAAAGCAGAATCTATACCAAGGCGGTTAGCAGCGAGTATATCAGTATAAAAAGTATCACCTATCATTAAAATATGATTTTTGAGAAGATTAGGACATTCTTTAAATATTTTGCTATATATTTCTTCATAAGGTTTACCACTATAAATTACTTTTCCACCAAATTGTTTTATTTTTTCAGCATAATAACCACTGCAATATCTATAAACACCATGTTGATTTATTCCAAAGTCTGGATTAGCACAGATATTAACTATTTTACGCTCAACAACAATTTTAAGTAATTCGTCAAACTCATTTAAATCTAAATTTTCATTTTCATCACGATAAATAGTAAGTAGGAAAATATTAGCCTCTTTTATATTATTAGTAATAGAATATTGTATTCCGTCTAATATATCATTTTCTAGATGTCCTAAATGATATATTATAGGTTTTTCAATACCAAATCGTTCTTTACTTTCTAAGATCATTTGTACTGCTACTTCTCCTGAGCTGATGATCATTTCTGGTAGCACGTTTAGTCCCCAAGATTTGATTATTTGATGTAAAGAAAAAATATTACGAGGAGCATTAGTAACAAAATATACTTTTTTTTGTTCAATAATTTTATTAATATTTTGTACAACATTAGGGTATGTATATCCTCCTTCAACTATTACACCCCAAAGATCAAATAAAAATACATCATAATCATCTATCACGTCGAAAATATTTTTTAACCTTAATTTCTTCATTATTATTCTCACTAATTTTAAGTCAAGAAAACTTTACTATTTTAACAAGTTACGTTATAGTTATTTTTATTGTTTCTAGCAACAAGTAATGAATATTATGTCAGAAATCGAAGAAAAAATTAACAAATTATCATATGGTGCTAATTCTATTAAGGTTTTAAAAGGTCTTGAGGCAGTAAGAAAAAGACCAGGAATGTATATTGGAGATGTTGGGGACGGATCAGGTCTTCATCATATGATTTATGAAGTAGTCGATAATGCTATTGATGAAGCACTAGCTGGTTATTGTGATTTAGTGCAGGTAATTTTAGATAAAAACGGTTCGGTAACAGTACGAGATAATGGACGTGGTATACCTGTGGAAATTCATGAAGAAGAAGGGATATCGGCAGCTGAAGTAATTATGACTCAGCTACATGCTGGCGGTAAGTTTGATCAAAATTCTTATAAAGTTTCAGGTGGTTTGCATGGGGTTGGTGTATCTGTAGTAAATGCTCTTTCAGAATGGTTAGAATTACGTATATGGCGTAATAATAAGGAGTATTTCATTAGATTTAATAATGGGAGGACTGAAGCTCCGCTTGCTCTTGTAAAAGAAAATATAGATAAAAAAGGTACAGAAATTACTTTCTTTCCATCGGTAGAGACATTTACTAATATAGAATTTGATTTTAGTATTATAGAACATCGTCTTCGAGAACTGGCGTTTTTAAATTCAGGAGTAAAGATTTTACTAATAGATAATCGGTTTGAAGATACTCGTGAAGTAGAGTTTTATTATACGGGTGGTATTGAAGCTTATGTAAAATATATAGATCGTGCTAAACATGTTATTCATCCATGTATAATAGTTAATACTAATAATCCTGAGTCTAATATAAGTCTTAAGCTTGCTATGCATTGGAATGATTCTTATCATGAAAATATATTATGTTTTACTAATAATATTAGGCAACGTGATGGAGGTACTCACCTTATTGCTTTCAAATCAGGGATAACTAGGGCTATTACTTCTTATCTTGACAATACTGGACTTAATAAAAAGTCTAAAAATGCTTTTAGTGGTGAAGATATCAGAGAAGGATTATGTTGTGTATTGTCGGTTCAAGTGCCAGATCCTAAATTTTCTTCTCAAACTAAAGACAAATTAGTAAGTTCTGAAGTAAGGCCTGTTGTTGAAAATGCTGTTTATACTAAAGTTCTTGAGTGGTTTGAAGAACATCCGTCTGAAGCAAAGTTAATTATAAACAAGATTATGGAAGCAGCTAATGCTCGAGAGGCTGCTAGAAAAGCAAGAGAGTTTACTAGAAGGAAATCTGCTCTTGAAGTATCAAATTTACCAGGCAAACTTGCAGATTGTCATGCAAAGGATCCTGCAGTTTCGGAATTATTTATAGTAGAAGGAGATTCAGCAGGAGGTACAGCAAAACAGGGTAGGGATAGTAAAATTCAAGCTATATTACCGCTGCGTGGTAAAATTTTAAATGTTGAGCGTGCACGATTTGATAAAATGCTTAGTTCTGATCAAATAGGTACGTTGATTACAGCTCTTGGTACTAGCGTTGGCACTCATGAGTTTTCACTTGAAAAACTTAGATATCATAAAATTATTATTATGACTGATGCAGATGTTGATGGGTCTCATATAAGAACCTTATTGCTTACATTTTTTTATCGCCATATGCCGGAGCTGATAAATAAAGGATATCTGTATATAGCTCAACCACCGCTTTATAAGGTGAAAAAAGGAACAAGTGAGCTTTATTTAAAGAATGAACAAGCATTACAAGATTATTTGATAAAATCCACTATTATTGATGCTATTTTAGTTTTAGATGATAGAGAACAATTAATAGGAGATGATTTAGAAGAAGTAATTAATAAGATAGTTAAGTTTAATAACTTGCTTGATTATGTAAATAAAAAATTTAATCGCGTGATTGCTGAAATTTTAGCAATCAATAATTTGCTTAATAATCAAATATTTAGCAGTGAAAGTGATTTAAGGCTTAAAAAAGCTTTAGATCTTTTTAATAGCTTAGAGCAATCGCCTGATAAAACTAATTGGGAAGCTTTAAAACATGAAAATAGAATAGAATTTTTTCGTTTTAGTAGAGGCTTAAAAGAAGGAAGAACATTATTAAAAGAGCAATTAGAGTCACTTGAGTTTATACAAATATCAAAACTAGCTCTAACAATTTCCAATATATTTGAGAAGCAATTAAAACTTATAGTGAGAAATCAAGAATTTGATATTCTTACTCCTAGTATGTTATTGAATCGTATTGTAGAATGCGGTAAAAAAGGTATAACAGTCCAACGCTTTAAAGGTCTTGGTGAGATGAATTCTGATCAGCTATGGGAAACTACCCTTAATCCTGAAAGAAGAACTTTATTACAGGTAAAAGTTGCAGAAACTGATGATGCCGAGAATATTTTTTCTACCTTAATGGGAGATGTAGTCGAGCCTCGTAGGCTATTTATACAAGCAAATGCTTTAAATGTCGTGAATTTAGATATATAAGAATTTATGCAGAAATTAATTATTCACGGCGGCAAAGCACTTAATGGTCGTATTAATATTAGCGGTGCTAAAAATGCTATACTTCCTATTATGGCAGCGTCTATTCTTACAGATAAACTACACATTACTAATGTTCCTAAACTAACAGATGTTCATACTATGAAGGATTTGCTAAGAAGTCATGGAGTGGATATTGAAGTAATAGAACATTTAGATGAATTTGAATTAGTAATTAATGCAAGAAATATAAATAATTTTACAGCAGATTATAAAATAGTCCATAAAATGAGAGCATCTATTTGGGTGCTTGGTCCTTTACTTAGTAGGTACGGTAAAGCAAAAGTATCATTACCTGGGGGGTGTGCTATCGGTGCTAGGCAAATAGATCTGCATATTGCAGTATTGAAAGCTATGGGTGCACAAATCGAAATTGAAGATGGTTATATTAATGCTTCAAGTACTGGACGTTTAAAAGCTACTCATTTTGTTTTTGATAAAGTTTCCGTTGGTGCTACGATTAATGCGATACTAGCTAGCATTTTAGCTGAAGGTGAAACATTACTTTTTAATTGTGCAAAAGAACCAGAAATAGCTGATTTATGTAATTGCCTGAATAAAATGGGTGCTGATATTTCAGGTATTGGTACTAGTGAAGTTACTATTATAGGTAAAGATTCCTTAAATGAAACAAGCTATAGAATATTACCTGATCGTATTGAAGCAGGTACTTACATGTTTGCTGCAGCTATTACTAAAGGTGATTTAAAAATTTGTGGAATTGATTATCATATTATAGAAAATATTGCCTTAAAACTTATTGAAACAGGTATAAAAGTTGTGCAGATAGATAACGGGGTTCAAGTAACTTATGAACGCAAGCTAAATTCTGTAGATTTGGAAACTAATCCATATCCTGGTTTTGCTACAGATTTGCAAGCACAATTTATGAGCTTAATGACGCTTGCTGATGGCATTTCAATGATTACTGAAAATATTTTTGAAAATCGTTTTATGCATGTACCTGAATTATGTAGAATGGGAGCAGATATAACAGTACAAGGTAATAAGGCAATGGTACGTGGTGTAGAAATGTTAAAAGGTGCAGAAGTTATAGCAAGTGACCTTAGGGCTTCGGTATCACTAATTTTAGCAGGACTTAGTACAAAAAGTGAGACTATACTACACCGGGTATATCACTTGGATCGTGGATTCCAAGATTTAGAAAAGAAATTAAGTAATTGCGGTGCAGATATAAAAAGGGTATAATAAATTAAATAAAATGGATTAACAGAGAGAAAATCATGGCAAGAATTACAGCAGAAGATTGTAATAAAGTGATACCTGATAGGTTTCAACTTGTTGTTTATGCAACTAGATATGCTAAATTATTAAATTATAAAGTAGAAATTAATCAAAGCAATAAAGAAAAACGTGATAAGCCTCCGGTTGTTGCATTACGTAGGATTGCTTCTGGAAAAACATCAGTAGCTCAGTTAGAACAGGACTTAATAAATAGTTTGCGTACCAAAACTCTGATAGAGCTGCCTGTTAATCAAGATGAATCAGAAGACTTAGAAGAAAAATTTGAATATTTACCCGAAGTTTATATTGGAGAAGATTATTCTGATTTGGATGATCAAATTTTTATTGATGAGACGGCTGAAGATTATGAAATAGATAAGTAAATGCTGATTGGTATCGGTACTGATGTAGTACAAATTCCTAGAATTGAAAAGATATTAAATGTATATCCAAGACTTTTTGCTAAAAGAATTTTAACATCTAAAGAGTTAATAAAATTTATTTCATTAGAGAGGAAAGATCATGCAGCTTTTTTAGCAAAGCGTTTTGCTGCTAAAGAAGCAGTTAGTAAAGCTTTCGGTATTGGTATCGGTCAAGGTATAAATTTAAAAGATATTACTATACTAAATGATGATTTGGGTAAGCCCACAGTAGAAATTAATTCAAACTATGCAAAAAAATTTTCCTCTTTTAATATTCATCTTTCTCTTTCTGATGATTACCCTGTATGTGTAGCATTTGCTATAGTTGAGAATGAAGCACCGTATCTATGAGTGTTTTATTGTATAGCGTGCTTTTTGAAGTTATATTGCGGTGGACAAATCATAAGAAGTGATACATCACTCAAAAAAATACCCTATGTCATTCCTGTAGAAAGAAAAACCCAGTAAAAAGTCATAAAAGACTAATTTTTTATATTTTCTTTATCAAACTTATCTTTTCTAGTTCTTAATGGATTCTTACCTTCACAGGAACAATATTAACGCTTTTTAAATTTTTGTAACGATAAAAAGGGGTGCAGGTTACAAAAAACTTACCTTTATTTAGTTTCGCTATTTGTAGTGTTTTCTTTTGTAGGTAACATAATTTTCAAATCAGCTTTAGCTTCTAAGTCGGTAACATATTTCTTTAGTATTTCTGCAGCTAATATATTATCAATAGTCATTTTTGCTTCTTCTTTTGTTGGAATAGGCACAGGTTTTTTCTCAAGTACTTTGATAATATGCCAACCGAAATGGGTTTTTACAGGAGTTGAAACCTCATTTACTTTTAAAGCAAAAGCTTTCTTTTCAAATTCCGGTACTAGCTGTCCTGGTTGATTTAAAATTATATATCCAATAACACCACCGTTTGATTTTGATGCTGGATCTACAGAATATTCCTCTGCAAGCTTAGCAAAATTTTTACCTTTGCTTAATTTAGTCTTAATATCATTAGCTTCTTTTTGAGATTTAACTAAAATATGAGCAACTTTTATTTGTTCTTTACCTTTAAGATTATTGACATATTTATTATATTCGTCATCAAACATCTTATCTGTAATGTTAGATTTTACGTAATTTGATAATAATTCTTGTTGAGCTAATTGATTTTTTACATTTTTAAGTTTTTCTTGGAACTCTTTAGAAGAAGTAATATTTGATTTTGCCACTTCTTCTTTTAATAAAATATTATTAACATAAATTCGGATTAATTTATCTTGATCTTGCGGAGGAAAATCATCGAAACTTTTGATTGTTTGGCCTGGTTGGATGTTAAATTGTGGCTTAAATTCTTGCATAATTTGTGATTCTCGTACTTCACCGCCCTTATAAGTAGCTACTACTCTATCACTTGTATTGGCAAGAGCAATACCGGAAAGCATGCTAACTGATAAAAATATAACAGATAATTTTTTCATTATATATGACTCATAATTGTGTTAAACATAAGCTTAAATTCTATAAAAATAATAAATAACCGTCAACAGCTATTTAATAATATTTTACTTATTAATAATAATTTACAGATATTATGCAACAAAAATTTACGTAACATTGAATTTGTATGATGGACATTAATTATTTGATAATTTTATAAAATCACTTATTATTTAAGTACAAAATATATTATTTATAAGGTTTTAATGTTTTCTATCTTAAAAAAGCTCTTCGGCACAACAAATGATCGTACTGTAAAAAAACTATTTTCTGAGATTACAAAGATTAACTCACTTGAAACAATGCTACAAAATTTATCAGATGAAGAGCTTAAAAATAAAACAGCAGAATTTAAAAGAAGACTTAAGAATGGTGCTACTTTAGATGATATAATATATGAAGCATTTGCAGTAGTTAGGGAAGCTGCAAAAAGAGTGTATGGTATGCGTCATTTTGATGTTCAGCTTATAGGTGGATTAATATTACATCGTGGTATGATTACTGAAATGCGTACTGGTGAAGGTAAAACATTGGTTGCAACACTTCCTGCATATCTAAATGCTTTGACTGAAAAAGGAGTGCATGTTGTAACCGTAAATGATTACTTAGCAAAGCGTGACTCATACTCAATGGGTAAAATTTATAATTTCCTAGATTTATCAGTTGGATGTATTGTTGCTGGTATGCCTGATGAAGCGAAACGTGCAGCTTATAATGCCGATATCACATATGCCACAAATAATGAGCTCGGCTTTGACTATTTAAGAGATAATATGAAGTATAGCATGCAAGAACGGGTACTCCGCCCTTTTAATTTTGCTATTATTGATGAAGTAGATTCTATTTTAATAGATGAAGCAAGAACACCACTAGTTATATCAGGTGCAGTGAATGATAATTCAGAATTATATGGTACAATTGATAAAATTGTACGACAACTTAATGCAAGTGATTTTGAAAAAGATGAAAAGTTAAAAACCATCAATTTAACAGAAATAGGCATTACACATATAGAATCGCTTTTAAGTAGAGAAAATATTATAAAGCCTGATTCTGGTTTATATGATTTTGAGAATTTAACTTTAGTACATTACGTTAATCAAGCACTCAGAGCCTATAATTTACTTACTATAGATGTAGATTATTTAGTAAGAGACGGTAAAGTAATGATTATAGATGAATTTACCGGTCGTGTAATGGAAGGACGTAGATATTCAGAAGGATTACATCAAGCATTAGAAGCAAAAGAAGGTGTAAAGATTCAGAATGAAAACCAAACTCTTGCATCTATTACTTTCCAAAATTATTTTCGTAATTATCCTAAATTATCTGGTATGACCGGTACTGCTATGACTGAAGCATCGGAGTTAAAAGATATATATAATCTAGATGTAGTTGCAGTTCCAACTCATAATAAAGTAACAAGAGTTGATCTTGATGATGAAATTTACGGCAGCAAACAAGACAAGTATGATGCTATTTTGAAGCTAATTAAAGATTGTTATAATCGTGGCCAGCCTGTACTTGTTGGTACTATTAGTATAGAGAAATCGGAAGAAATTTCTACTATCTTAAATAAGCATAAAATCCCACATAAAGTATTAAACGCCAAATTCCATGAGCAAGAAGCTTTTATTATTGCTCAAGCAGGTAGGTTTAAAGCAGTAACAATTGCGACTAACATGGCAGGACGCGGTACTGATATTATGCTTGGAGGTAACCCTGAAATGTTAATAGAGCAATTAGATAAAGATCATAATAATATTGATGCAAAAATATCTGAGATAAAAGCTAAGATTGCAGAAGAAAAGAAACAGGTTATTGAAGCTGGTGGTTTATTTGTGATAGGTACAGAAAGGCATGAAAGTCGTAGGATAGATAATCAGCTAAGAGGAAGATCAGGTAGACAAGGTGATCCTGGTAAAACTAAATTTTTCTTATCGCTTGATGATGATTTAATGCGCATTTTTGCTTCAGATCGTATTTCAGGAATCTTAAGAACTCTTGGGCTAAAAGATGGAGAAGCTATCCATCATCCAATGATCAGTCGTTCACTTGAGAAAGCTCAGCAAAAGGTAGAAAGTCATAACTATGAGATACGTAAAAATTTATTACGTTTTGATGATGTAATGAATGATCAACGTAAAATAATATATGAGCAACGAACCGAAATTATCAAATCCAAAGATAGTTATGATTTCTTAAAGAGCACTACTGAAGAAGTAGCTAAAAAGATAGTACTAACTTTTATGCCAGCAGGATCTTACAGAGAAGATTGGGATATAGAAAATTTAGGGATAGAATTACATCGTGTTTTTTCTATAAAATTTGATCATAATTTAGTAAATAAAAATGATGTAACAGAAGAAGAAGTTACAAAAATCGTCATACAAATGGCACATGATATATATAAATCAAAAGAAGAATCTTATAGCCTAGATTTAATGCATAATGCCGTAAAATATATTTTGTTAACTACTCTTGATCAGGTTTGGAAAGATCATTTATATAGCTTAGATCACTTGAGACAAGGCATATCGCTTAGAGCATATGCTCAGAAAGATCCTCTTAGTGAATATAAAAGAGAAGCATTTAATTTATTCAGGCAAATGCTCAATAATTTAAAAGAACTATTTATTCAAACAGTCTATAATTTTCATATTGACTTAAAACATGTTCAGAAAGAAGACATATCGCTTGAACATAAGAAATTGCAGAAAAATATGCGTGAAAGTCGTGAAGATCCAGCATTTAGTAAATATAATGCAGGAAGCAGTTTAGAAACTGATCTTAAGCCTGTTATATCTCGTGTTGATCCCAAAGATAGAAACCCTAATGATCCTACTAGCTGGGGTAGAGTATCTCGTAACGAGCCATGCCCATGTGGTTCAGGTAAAAAATATAAATATTGCCATGGGATAAATTAGTAATGTTTTATAAATTGTTAATTTGTTTAGTTTTTATGTCATTTTGTTACGGAGAGGATTTAATTTAAATCATCTAAATTATAAGAAAATCCAAAAATCTGAGTATCACTAAGATTTTTAGATTTTTTTTATATTCTATGACATTATACGTAAAATTAATTGTATGGTATGATCATTGCAGTTTTATTGATTTCTATAAAAATTTCAAATTCTATGGTAAACATATAAAATATATTATTGATCAAAATGGTTTATAGCACCCAATATTAAGTTTTACAAAAATTTTATATAAAATCTTTTAGAAAAATATATTTTGAGGTAAAAGCCAGAGATGTTTTAATTACATCGTATTTGAATGCTATTTTTAAAAATGTCGTGATCATATAGATTTATTGTAAGATCTTAAAATTTATTGAGAATTCTTAGTATAGTAATTGACAAGTTTAGAAAAAAGTTTTATATTCCCAAGCTTAAGAAAAGGTTAATAGTCTATGTCTAAAGCTAAAGCAAAAACAGCTTCTAAAAATAACCCAACTTCTAGGGAACAGGCCAAGGAGTACTTTTATAACAGTCAGAAAATTAAGCCAGTAAAGCTTATTTCTAATTCAAATTCTTTTATAGCTGCAGAATATGAAGCTAGTGGAGATTTAGTTTTGGGAAATAGCGGGCAGCCATTACCTTGGGGTTTAGTTAAAAGCTTATCTTAATTTTACTTACAGTTACTATCTGTAAATAGGGGGCATAGCTCAGGGGTAGAGCATCTGCTTTGCACGCAGAGGGCCAAGGGTTCGATTCCCTTTGCCTCCACCATAAAGCTAAAGTTTGTTTAAAACAAAATAATTTTTTTTATATCTTTAGGTTACTATAATAACTATTTATTTAATTTTTTAGCATTTATTCATGCTTATCTTGAGCTTCAAGTTCACGCCTGTTCGTAGTTCTTTTTTATAAATAATCTTCTATGTTTTCCTTTAATAAATTATTTTCTATGGTGCCTCATTCATAAGAGATAATATAAGAAGTGTTAGGCTTATTCAGTGCTTGTGTAGTATTTAATTAAAGGCTTTATATTTGATTTAAGTTTCTCTATTTCATTAATTAAATTCTTTTTCATAAGCGAATGCTTTATAAAATTAAAAAAACTAAAGAAAAGATTTTTCGATTTCATAAAATTTCCTATATAGAAAAGTTTATGTTAGGATTTGTATCATAAGTTATTTCAGAATAAATTAGAAAGTAAGCATTGGAGCTCTAAACTAAGAGTCAGTTGCTTCAATTTCTCCATCTGGGGTTTTAGCAATTATTTTAAATAAATCTTTATTATTATTTATTCTATTCTTACTTTTACTATATCATCATGAGTCGCCTAAAAATGTTGTTTAGTGATTTTTTTATTTAACATCTTTATTTTTTATTAATAACTTAATGAATGTCATGGCCATACTAGTTGCTACTCTACTATTATCATTTTAGCAATTGTATTAACTTCTATACCGTGTAATGCAGCAATTTCCAGTACAACTGTCTTATTATTTTCAGATATGATTAATACATCTTTGTTAGCTGATAGCATAGTAGCTTTTTCTAAAGTTTGTTGTTAAATTTTATTTAGATTTATTTTTTTATGACTATATTTTTCAGAGACTATTGCTCTATATTTATTTGAAATGAGTTTTACCTCTGCTATTTGTTAAAAAATAGCATCTTTACTCTTTTGAATCTTTTGTTAAAAGCTTAACATTGGTATACTACCAGTTTTAAGAGTTATATTAAGGCGCCATACAATTTTAATCAGGATCAGAACTATGATTTAATAAAAATCTCATTATACCTAATATATTCTTCTCAATTAGAGTCATATAAAATCTAATATACCTATATAATTAGTTATATTAGGATCAGTTCCTTTTTCTAATAAGATTCTAGCTGCTTATTTTCCTTTCTAAAAAGAGTCTGATCTAAGAAGAAAATTATGTTGATTTAAGTATATTATGATTTACACCAGTATCTAATAACGTAGTTACTTTTAGTAAGTTATCTGCTAAAGCTATAATTAATTAGTACTTTTTCTAAAGTCATATTAATATTAGTTTAAAAGTTATTTAATTTAACTACTATATTATTAATAATATTTTTTTATAAATATAAGTTTTATAACTCTATAGGTATTGATAATGAAATAACTATAGATTTATATATAATCTATGCTATAGTTAATTAATTTAACCTTGCTGTATGTTAGCTTTGCTTTTTTCTCTTTAAGAAAGCTGGATTATAATATTTTTTAAACTTTAAAGGATTTGATTATGATAAAAACATTATTAGTAAGTTTTTTAGCTTTAATTTGTACAATGAGTTATGCGAATTCTCACAAGAATCAAAATACCAATTCTAAAAATTCCTCTTCTAATCGGTCTGATAATTTATTGCCTGCAGCAGCAGCTATTAAATTTGTACAGCCTTGGGCACGACCTACAACAAATTTACAGGGTAAGATTAGCAATTCTGCTATGTATTTTACATTAATAAATAGTAGGGGTAATAGTTATAATTTAGTGAATATATCTTCAGATATTGCAAATAAAATAGAACTTCATCAAACAATTACTGATAATCAAGGTGTTAGTAAAATGGTCAAAGTAGATTATCCATTTCTAATTTCTGGTAATACTAATGTTGATTTTAAGCCAGGTGGTATGCATGTTATGCTTTATGATTTAAAAGCACCTTTGAATATAGGGGATAATTTAAAGATAACTTTTTTCTTTGATGATAATACAGCAGAAACAGTTAGTGTTAAAGTAGCAAACAATAATCCGTATAACACATAAATATAAGAGTTATACTTAGAATATCGTTATAATTTTGTCTGTGTTGTATAGCTCCAATAAAGAGATTAATATCGTTCCCCAGCAAAAGCAGTAATAATATAAAAACCATGCAAATAATGTTTTTCGAGAATGACATAAAAACAACATGACTTTAGAAATTACTGGAAGTAGCTTGATCAAGTCTAAGCTTGTAGAAATTCCTGAATATTCAGGAGTTTATAGGATGCTTGATATTAATAAGCAGGTTATTTATATTGGTAAAGCTAAAAACTTAAAAAAGCGTCTTAATAATTATATTAAAACTGATTTAGATACTAAAACGCTTCGGATGGTTGCCAATACTTTCTTTTTAGAATATAGCGTCACCAATTCTGAAGTTGAAGCATTACTTTTAGAAGCACAGCTAATTAAGAAATTTCAACCCAAGTTTAATATACTCCTCAAAGATGATAAATCATTCCCTTTCATTAAATTACGCTTAGACCATAATTTTCCACAATTGATAAAATATCGTGGTAAAACTTTAGATAATGGTAAATTTTTTGGGCCTTTTGCTTCTTCTACAGAAGTTAATATTACTTTAACAGAATTACAAAAAATTTTTAAATTACGTTCTTGTAATGATAATTATTTTAATTTGCGTACTCGTCCTTGCTTGCAATATGAAATCAAGCGATGTTGTGCTCCATGTGTAGGTAAGATAAATAAAGAAGATTATGCAGAACTAGTAGAGCAGGTTAAAGATTTTTTGCAAGGTCGTACTAAGGAGCTGCAAGCGAATCTATCGCAAAAGATGCAAGAGCTAAGCATGCAAATGCGTTTTGAAGAGGCAGCAGAGGTTAGAGATCGCATTAAAGCTTTAAGTTATGTACAGCTTAAAGCTGGTGTATCGTGTATTGTTAAAGATGCAGATATAATTGCTGCTGTAGAGAAAAATGGGCATTATTGTATAGAAGTATTTTTATATAGAATGGGACAGACATGCGGCAATATACCATATTTTCCTGTTTCTACTGAAAATAGTACTAAAGAAGAAATATTAGAATATTTTCTACTACAATTTTATCAAAAACAACAAGTACCTTCTGAGATTATTATTAATTATGAAATTAATAATAAAGAGAATATCATAAAAGCAATTAAAAAAATTAACAATATAGCTAAGCTTAATATTATAGTACCTACTAAAGGTACCAGAGCTAAGTTAGTTCAGAATGCTGAAACCAATGCATTATTTTCTCTTGAGCAATATTTAAAGAAATTTACTAAAAATCAAGAGCTTATGTTAGATATTAAAGAATTATTTAATCTACCTAAAATTCCTGAAAGAATAGAAATTTACGATAATAGTCATATTCAAGGTAAATTTGCAGTAGGCGTTATGGTAGTTGCAGGTAAATCAGGTTTTGATAAAAAAGAATATAGAGTTTTTAATATTAATGTAACTACTAATGGTGATGATTATAAAATGTTAAGGCAAGTATTAACAAGGCGTTTTACAAGATTGAAACAAGAATTGTATAAATTACCAGATTTAATAATTATAGATGGTGGCAAGGGACATTTAGGTGTTATGAAGGAAGTATTGGATAAATTTAAAATTGATATTCCTTTTGTTTGCATGTCAAAAGGGCCCAATAGAAATGCTGGACTTGAGCAATTCCATATGATTAGCAGAGAAGTATTTACGATAGATAAAAATTTACCAGTTATGAAATATTTGCAAATACTTAGGGATGAAGCTCATAATTTTGCAATAAAGAATCACAGGCTTGGCAGATCACGTGCTATAAAAATATCAAGTCTTGATGAGATAGAAAATATTGGTAAAGCTCGTAAAAAGGCATTGTTACATTATTTTAGTTCGTATAAAGGGGTATGTGATGCAACTTTAGATGATCTTGCTAAAGTAAAAGGTATTAGTAAATCACTTGCTAAAATGATTTTTACTGCGCTGCATAAGTCCTAAACTAAATATTATAAAACTAGCTATTGTTCCTATAAAAACTCCGTTCAGATTAAAATATTGTATAGATAAAGAATAATATTCCCAAATTAAAAATGCAGCTATTCCGTTGATTGATGATAAAATCATTATTTTTTTTTGTACTGCAATACCAAAAAATGTTGTTACTAACGGTACTAATATTACAGGTCCCCAAAAACCAGTAAAAAATACAACTAAATCTATTACATTATTAAATTTTAAAGCTATAATTATAGCAAAACTTCCTATTATTACATTGATAATTCGAGCAATTAATAGCAATTTTTGTTGGTTTTTAACTTTAAAAATAGGGTTGATTATATCCTTAACTATAGCTATAGAAGTAACATTTAAATCAGAATCTGCAGTGGACATTACTGCTGCAAGCAGCCCACTTATTACTACTCCTTGGATTAATGGCGGAATTATTTGATTGATTAAATAAGGTAGCACTAAATTTGATGGTTGATTTGGGTAGAGGTTATAAGCAATTAAACCGTTTAAAGTAATGCAAATTAAAAAGAATAAATATATAGTAGATTTTATATATATTGCTTTAGTTGTTTGCTTAGGGCTTTTGTTAATTAGAGCTCTTTGAATAAATGTAGGATATAAATTCATAACACTAAAGCTTAAAGCTGTAGCAGCTATATAAGGAAATAAATTTGTTTGATCAAAATTTATGTTTGCACTGGGTAAGTTGCTGATAAAGCTGGTAAATCCAATTTTATTTAGACCAATAAAAGTTATAATTGGTATAGCTATTATCATAGCAAAAAATTGTAGTAAATTAGTAAAAATAATAGATTGTAAACCGCCGATTGTAGTATATATAAGCACTATACTGTAACTTAAAATTACTCCTTCTACATAATTTATTCCTAAAATATATTGAAAAACATAGCCATTGACACTTATTTGAGCAGCTAAAAATCCAACTGAAACAATAACTGAGCTAATTCCTCCGATAAAACGACCAATATTTCCGTAATATGTGCTCATTATATCGCCAATGCTTTCAGCACCATAATGCTTTGCAATTAAAGGTACTATATAAATGGCAATTAATATATCTACTGGTATAGTAAGTATTAAAGCATAAGCATAATATATGTGACCAAGAAAAGCTTTTTCTGTAATGCCAAAGGTGGTAGCACCTCCTACTGAGCTTGCAAATATTGTAGCTATTAATAAAAGCTTACTGTTTTTTGCTTCGCTTTCAACATTCGCATAATTCTTAAAACTACTATGCTTAGCTCTGTAATATATACCTATAAGTAAAATGGATATTAGATATATGAATACAATAATATTATCTATAGGTATTTTAAACATAAATTATGCTAAGTTTTTAAATTGCAAACTTCACTATAGGTCATTACAATATACTAGGTAATATTGAAAAGGAAGTTATTCTTAGTTATGAAAGGTTTTGCTGCCTATGGCTAAGCTATAGCTTTAATCAGTAAGATATTGACAGCAAATTTTGCAAGAATCATTTTTGCTCATGTGCTTATATATATTGTGCAAACTCGCTTTGAAATTTAATGCTACTACTTTATTGGTTTTTGTTATATGCAGGTAGAATTCAAAGTTATTAATTATGCAGCCTTACCTCTTAAAACTGATATAGTATATTTATTTTAAATATCTTATCAGGATTATATTTATATAATATTATCTTGATGTTTTACAAAGTAATTTTCTTTTTTACCTAATAGATTTATCAGCATATTAAGTATTGTAATTATCTTGAGCTAAAGTTTTTTTACTATTTTTATAAATATGCTTGTATTTTTAAAACAGCTAATACAGCAAGTACGTAGCAAATTGTTATTGATTCATCTTTAGTAAATAGATTACTGAAGGAATTGAAGAATTACCAAATAGCATATTTGATTCTTCTCTATCATTTATCATAAATCTAGCAGTTCGTACTGTTAGTCCTAAAGCATATGAAGTAAAATTGCTTAAATTCGTTTCAAAATTAGCATTATTAAAGCCAATAAAAGCTAGTATATTAAAATTTACTACAGCATCATATAATATATCAAAAGTGTCAACAGTATTATTTAAAAATGTTTTAAAATTATCATTAAATATAAAACTTATTTTATATCTATACTTGTACTGTAGAACTTATAGCATATTTAGTATTTTTTAGACATTTTCTTGTTAGAGCTTGTATCCAATTATGAGTATATAATTTTCTTTGTCATTACACTTGTTTAAATCTATCAAACTATTGTTACCGTTATTTTGTATAAATGCATTATGAAGTAAATAGTTTATTAATACAGAGCTGTTTAGTGTGCAAAAATTATTATCTTTACATGCTTTTGCAAGTTTTAATAAAGTTTTCAGCTCTGGCTTATCTTCAGGTATTAATAGTTTTTATCTGAATTATCAGAACAAGAGTATAGAATTATTACATTAAGATTAGTTCTGTATTTCTATATTATAGTAATAATTAAACTATATTTGTATGTCTTCCAAGAATAACTAATTGAATGCCGTATGAATTATCTAAATCTGTTGAAGCACTGCTTGGTAGAAGAAGTTTTATTATAGAAATTCTTTCTGTTGTTCATCATTATCCTTCAAGAAGCATAATGAAACTTATTGAGGATTTATGATTAGCGTCTGTCTCTACTAAGAACCTAACTTACATTTTTGTTTCTTTAGAATTATATTGTAAAAATTTAACCATAGATTTAATAACTTTGCGTATAATTATTTCTTTGCCACTTTCTGCTAAATTTATAAACTCAGATAAATAAGTTTTTGCATTCTAAATATTAATGATCTGTACTTTGAAATCCCTAAATTTAAAACATGTGTCAATATTTTAAATTTTATACAATTAAACTCCTTGACTCTTACATATTCCTATAATATCTTATAATTTTCCATTAAATCCCAAAATAACCCAAATATGTACTAAATGAATATATTTTTGTCGAAATATATCAATAATATTGATAAGAAGGGTAGAGTGTCGGTGCCAGCACATTATCGTGCAGTGCTTGGGAAAGAAACATTTACTGGTGTGATTGCTTATCCATCCATTAGGAATAATTGTATAGAAGCGTGCAGTATTTCGCATATAGAGAAATTAAGGCAAATGATAGCAACGCTTGATCCTTACTCTGAGGAGCGTGATGCTTTTGAAACTATAATACTTGGTGAAGCAGTACAGCTTTCGTTTGACAGAGAGGGAAGAATAATATTGCCACAATCTTTAATGCAACATGCTGGTATTGAAGATCAGGCATGTTTTGTAGGTAAAGGAGTAATTTTTGAGATTTGGCAGCCGCAAGTTTTCCAAGAATATTTAAGTGCTGCTCAAAAAATTGTCCGCGCAAAGCGTTTAACTTTAAGAAATACTTAAGTAGGAATAATGCAGCAACCTCATATACCTGTAATGTTGAATGAGATGCTAAAAGTTTTAGCTCAAAAAGATGGTGAATCTTATTTAGATTGTACATTTGGAGCAGGGGGGTATAGCAAAGCAATATTAGATAGTTGTGATTGTTATGTCATGGCCTTAGATCGTGATCCAAATGTGATTAAGACAGCAGCAAAAGTTAAAGAGAATTATAAGAATAAATTTGATTTTATAGAGACAAATTTTGCTGATAGTTTTAATAAGTTGGGCGCAAAAAAGTTTGATGGTATAGTCTTAGATCTAGGTGTTTCATCGATGCAGCTAAATATTGCAGAGAGAGGATTTTCATTTTTACATGATGGTCCTTTAGATATGCGTATGAGCAAGCAAGGTCTCAGTGCTGAAGAATTTATAAATGAAGTTGAAGAAAAAGAACTTGCAGACGTAATTTATAAATGTGGTGATGAAACTTTTTCACGAAAAATTGCTAAAAGAATTGTCCAATATAGAAAAACAACAAAAATTGATAGTACTGGAAAATTAGCTGAGATTGTAAGAAGTAGTGTAGGTTTTAGAAAGGGTAAAATTGATCCTGCAACTAAAACCTTTCAAGCTATTAGAATTTATATAAATGATGAGCTTGGAGAATTAGAAAGGTTTCTATCAAATGTACGAAATATATTAAAAAAAGATGGTCGTTTAGTTATTGTGTCTTTTCATTCTCTAGAGGACAGAATAGTTAAGCATTTTTTCAAAGAAAACTCTGAACAACCATTAGCAAGGTCAAAATATGCTAAAGAAGACATAATAATGAACTCAAATAAATGGCTTAAAATTATTACTAATAAAGCTCTATCTCCTACAGATCAAGAAATAGCATTAAATATTAGAGCAAGATCAGCAAAACTTAGAGCTGCAAAAAAGATATATGAGTAAATACAATTATGAGTATTAAAAAATTTCATTATTTAGTATTACTGGTAATAGTTATAGCAGTATGTAGTTTGTTTAGCATAAAAGAACGCGTCTCAATTCTGGATTACCAATTAAGTAATGTTTTAAAACAAATAAATAGTGAATGTAATAATATTCATATTTTAAAAGCAGAACAAGCTTATCTACTTTCGCCTAGCAGATTAAAAAAGCTTATGACAGCTTATTTAGCATTAGAAACAGTTAAGTCTTACCAAATGATAAAAGATCCATTAGCGCCAAATATTGATCAAAATCTTAAATTTGGTCATAATATTACTCTTTCTAAGAGCAATAAATGGCATTATAAAAGAATTACGAATAATAAATATATAAAGACTGTTTCAAGTAGAAACAAGTAATAAATAGGCGAAATTTAATTTAAAAAATTGGCTGTGTTGCTTCTCGCTGATAATCCTTACTAATATTCTACGCTGTATTTATCAGTTCTGAGGCGCCTTGATCTTTTCCAAATTAAATTTAGTCTATTGCGATCATTATTTATTGTAAGTATATATTGATACAAATTTAATATGAAGCAAATTTTAGAAAAATGGAAACCTATAATTAAAAATCTAATATTTTGGAATATTTGTAGTAAAAATATAAAAATCCGATTATTGATTGTTATTTGTGGGTTTGCTTTTCTTTTTTGTGTTTTATCTTATAGGTTAATAATAGTTGCTACAAATGTTTATGATAAAAATCCTCATTCTTATAAAAAAGATAGTAAATTTAGGAAAGAAATAGTAGATCGAAATAATAATTTATTAGCAGTTAATCTACCTTCTGCATCATTATTTGCTAATCCACAAATAGTCCTTGATCCTGAAACTTCAGTAAAAAAATTAGCAGAAATTTTGCCTGATATTAACAAAACTAAATTACTGGGAGAACTAAAATCAAATAAAAGTTTCATATGGGTAAAAAGAGATTTACTACCTAGTCAGCAAGAAAAAATAACTAGTCTTGGATTACTTGGTTTTGATTTTGAAGAAGAACAAAAACGAATTTATATATTTTCTAATTTATTATCACATATTGTCGGTTATGTTAGTAGAGATTTAGTAGGGCTTAGCGGCCTTGAACTTGCTTACGATAGATATTTAACTAATTCTGATCCTGCATTAAATGAGCCAGGTAAGCAAAAAGAGGCACTTAAATTATCGATTGATATAAGATTACAAAGCATTTTAAGTGAAGAGATAGATAAAACTTTAAAACAGTTTAATGCGGTAGGAGCAGTGGGAATTATTGCTGATCCAAATAATGGTGAGATTTTAGCATTAGTAAGTAAACCAGATTTTGATCCTCATTATCCTAATCTTGCAAAGCATCAACAGCTCTTTAATATGGCAAGTCTTGGGATTTATGAAATAGGCTCAGTGTTTAAGTCACTGACTATGGCAGTTGGTTTTGATACTGGTGCAATAAATATGAATGATGCTTATGATATAAGCTATATGAAAGTTGGTGGATTTCAAATTAAGGATTATACACCTAGACAAGGATGGCATAGCGTATCGGATATTTTTTTGCATTCATCAAATATTGGTGTAAGTCAAATTATGTTTGAGATTGGTAAAAGTAATTTTAAAAAATATTTAAAGAAATTAGGTTTACTAGATCAGTTACAAATAGAATTACCAGAGCGTGGTACTCCATTGTTTCCTTCTGAGAAAAGATGGAGTGAGATAACAAGTGCTACAATGTCTTACGGTTATGGTATTTCAATTAGCCCATTGCATTTCATCAGAGCAATTTTACCAGTAGTAAATGGTGGTATTTTATATGATCTTACTTTATTAAAGAGAAAAGATGAAAAGGTAACTGGTACAAGAGTTTTTAGTGAAAATACTTCAAATCAAATGAGGAAGTTATTTAGAACTGTAGTAAAGGAAGGTACTGGTAAAAGAGCAGAAGTAAAAGGATATTTAATCGGCGGTAAAACCGGTACAGCAGAGAAATTAGCAACAGGAGTTAAAGGTAAAAAGAAATATCTTAAAAATAGTCGTATGACCTCATTTTTAGGAATACTTCCTACCTCAAATCCACAATATGTTATTTATATTATGATTGATGAACCAAAGCCAACTAAAGAAACATTTGGGTTGGCTACAGCTGGCTGGACTGCTGCACCTACAGCAGGTAGAATACTTGAGCGCATGATATCTTTATATTGCATAGAGCCAGTAGAGCATGGGGAGGAAGAAAGTTAAATTAGGTATTATTATAAAGTAAATATCTGTGATGTTATTCCTAGCATGACATTGGTTTTATTGCTAGGTAGCATGGTATGCTATTTTGGCCATTTCCCCCAAAGGCATGTGGTTAAAGTTTTTAAGAGCATAGATGTATGGCATCAAATTTAAAGAATTTTCATTGTTGTATAAAATAGGGAATTATTTTATATTAAGTATAATGGGGTTATAATATTTATTGTATAATGTGTTATGTAAAATATTCAGCTAAATATTATCATGTAGTTATAGTTACAAGTGTTGTTGCATAGCTTACGTGTCATTCCTATGAGAGCAGGTATCCATTTTGAAGTTAGTAAAATTTAGAGTTGTAGAACTTAAAAACCTAATTTGCTGCTCTTTTTCTAGATTCATGTCTATAAAAGAATGATATAGAGTGCCTTCATTATAATTACCAATAATGCTTATGGTAAATTAAGTTGCGTTATGATAGTAGGATTTCCTAAAGCAACAATACTTAAAGATTATAAAGAATAGTAGAAGTGATATGATAAATTAAACTTATTGTATGTTAAAGATAAAACAAGAAATATTAAAAAACAGTTTGCAAATAATGTTAAAATTACTATTTGCAATATTATGTTTTTTTATAATATTATTTCCATTAGTGAGTTATAAAGTAGGTATTCAAAGCAGAATCTTCCCTGCTCTGGAAATTATATTTATTTACTATTTTATGTCTCTATATTCCTTAAATGTTTTAGGAGTATTTTTTATCACTATATTGATCGATCAAATAAATGCTGTGCCGCTTGGAACGAATCAACTAGTTTTTTTATTGGCATATATAATTTTTAAATTATCTTCAAAGTTTTTTGTAATCAAAGGTTATTTGATAAATTTTGTTATCTTTTGTGTTTATTGTTTATTTGTATTACATTTAAAATATTTATTAGTAATGATGAAAAAGTTAGAAATAGATGGATATTTAACAATTTTTTTTCAATATTTAACCACTATATTTTCTTATAATTTAGTTCGTTTTATACTAGATTCTCCTCTAGATTACTTCAAAAAACATGCTAAACAAAAAAATATTACATAATCAATTAATCTCTCGCCGAGCTTTTATAATTGGAATAGGTAAACTTGGGTTTTTATCGCTACTTGGAATGCGAATGTTTTATTTACAACTTATTAAAAGTGAGGAATATAAGACTTTATCTGATAAAAATCGTATCAATTTTGTTGTTTTACCTCCCACTAGAGGAAAAATTTATGATTTAGAAGGTAATATCTTAGCCACTAATAAACCATGTTATCAGTTAATAATAGATAGAAGCATTAATAATAATTATTTAAGTGAACTAGAAATTATTAGTAATATTTTAAATTTATCTTTAGAAAAATGTAACTATATTAAACAAAAAATTAAAAAATCTAATCGTCATATACCTTTAGTCATACTTGATCAGCTAGATTGGCAGCAAGTTTCTTTAATTGAAGAGCAGAAACACAAACTTACTTCAATATTTATTAATATAGGATATTTAAGATTTTATCCTTTTTCAAATGTTACTTCTCATTTAATTGGTTATCTTGGTCAGATAAATGAACAAGAAAAACAGAAGTTAAATATATATAGTTTAAGTGATTTTAATGTTGGTAAATCTGGGATTGAAAAATATTATGATAGCAAATTACGAGGAGAGTTCGGTTATAAAAAAATTGAGGTGAATGCTTATGGTAAGCAAGTAAGAGAAATCACTGGTAGCCCAAGTAAATCAGGACAAGATATTCATCTAAATATTGATGTCACTCTTCAACAGAATATACAGCAATATTTAAGTCCTAAAGGTTCTTCAGCGATAGTTATGAATACTCAAACTGGAAATCTATTAATTTGTACTTCTTCACCAGCTTTTAAATCAAATAATTTTAGTAAATTATCAGAAAGTTATTGGCAAACTTTAACTAATGATCCTTATAAACCTTTAATTAATAAAGTAATACAAAATTCTTATCCACCGGGTTCAGTTTTTAAAATAGTAACAGTACTTGCAGCACTTGAAGTCGGTATTAGTCCAAATAAAACTTTTTTTTGTAGCGGTGCTTCTGTTCTTGGTACTAATAGCTTTAGGTGTTGGAATCATAGTGGACATGGTACTCTTGATATGCTTTCTGCTTTAAAGCATTCTTGCAATATTTATATGTATGAATTATCTAGAATAATAGGTTGTGAGAAAATTCTTGAAGTTGCTAAAGAATTTGGTTTTGGCTCCAAGACTGGTATTGATTTATCTCCTGAAAATGCAGGTTTTGTTCCCTCAAAAGCATGGAAAAAGAAAAAATTAAAACTTCCTTGGTCAATAGGTGATACTTTTAATTTAGCAATTGGGCAGGGATTCCTAGGTGTTACACCACTGCAGCTTGCAAGATTTATTACAGCTATTGCAAGTATGGGTAAATTATATACACCAAGAATAGTAAAAAATGATCCGGAGTTTCATAAAATTAATATTAATCCTAAAAATATTAAAATAGTACAGGAAGGTCTGTATAATGCGGTTAATGTTGCAGGAGGTACTGCTTATTATAACAGAATCTTAGGTAAAAATAGGCAACTTGCTGGTAAAACAGGTACTTCTCAAGTACAAGGGAAAGCCAATGCTAAAGATGATTTAAGTCGTAAATCTATAGCTTGGGAACGCCGTAATCATGCTTTATTTTTAGGTTTTGCTCCTTATCATAATCCTAGATATTCTGTTACTATTTTTGTTGATCATGGAGGGGGTGGAAGTAAATCAGCAGCTCCTATAGCTCGTAAAATTATGTCAGATGTATTAGACAAGTATTTGTAAATATTAATTATTTATTATTTATTATTAATAAATGCTTTATTTTAATTAGCATTTTGTGTTATTAATAATTGAGAATAATATATTACAGGTATACATATGTCTAAGAAACAGCATCACGATCAGATAATGAAAGAATTAGAAGAAAGGCTTGCAAGGCTTAAAGGTACGCCTCCATCACTTGAAGAATTAGAAGAAAGGCTTGCAAAACTTAAAGGCAGAGACAGTAATCCAGTAGCAAATAGATCTAATAATGAAGTAGATAAACTGCTAGAACAAATACAATCTGAAGTTAAATTAGAAAAAAATAGATTGGGGCAAGATACTCTAATAAAGCAAGAAAAGAAACATGTAAATCTTTCTTTTGATGATACTAAGTTAATAATTACTGATGGTATAAACACTCAGGCAGATATAGCTAGCATATATGCTGATCAATCCATTGAATTAGATGAAAAGAAAGCATTACTTAATCTTGCTAATAATCTAAGTGAAGCTAGTGATATTATTAAAAATGTTGATAATGTACCTAAGGAATATGAGCATAAAATATTAGATATTATTGCTAGCGGCTTAAATAAAATTTTTGAAGGAATAAAGAAGATAGCCTCACCAGCAATTAATATTCTAAAAGAAATAAGTAGTAGTTTTATTAATGCTATTAATTCAATCTATAGCAAATCCTCTGACAAACAAATAGAAGAATCTAAAATAAAATTAAAGGAGTTATATAAAACGTATGTTGATTTGAAAGAAGTTAAGAAGGAAGTAGGAGAAAAATTTCTGAAAAATCATTATGAACGAATTGAACAATTGCAAACTCCTCAAGAATTCTTAGTAGAAACTGCTAAAATTACTAAATCCATAGCAGTAGCTGGAAAACAAAAGATAAATAATCTTAAACAACAACAACTTGTTAATAGAATGCAGAAACATCATACTACTACTTTTAAAAAAAATAATTCATTTGTATCATCTAGTACTCCTAATAATAAAAAGCCATTACCACAACATCAACGTTGATAAAATAAGCTTATCATAAAGCTGTATAAATGTCTAAAATAGAAATTTATATCCCTTTTGTTTTATTAGTTTTAGAATTTGTAAAAGAAGTATTTTTTATTTCTGCATCACGAAAATCAACATTTGTTAGGTCAGAATTACTAAAGTTAGCTTGATCAATTTTAGCAGACTTAAATATACTATCAGTTAATATTGAATTTGAAAAATCTGTTTTATTAAGTATTGCTGAAGAAAAATTTACTTCTTTTATAATAGAATTTTTTATTACCGTATTTGTTAAGTTAGCATTTCTAAAAATAGCATTTGAAAAATCTAATTTATCAAATATTAGGTTACTTAGGTCAAGGTTTGCAAAATTCATGTTTGTTAAGTGAGTGATTTTTTGTAAATCTTTTACTGAACTTATTAATATATTTGAAGGAAATTTACTAAAATTATCACTACTTAAAATAATGTTATTAGAAAAACTGGTATTAACCAAACTGGAATTTATATAGTTAGTATTATTTATTTGTGAATTAGAAATAGAAGAATGATTAAATAAAGTATTTATTATGTTTGAATCTATTAGAGCTACTTGATTTAAATTGCCTAAAGTAATTTTAACATCTGTAAAATTTACGCTTTGTATTAAAGATTTAGAAAAATTTACATTATTAAATTGTCCATTAGTTATATTTGAGTTTATTATCTCATTGTTATTTAAATCAGTATTAATCACTATTAATTGCGTAACATCATTATTGCTAAAAATATTATTAGTACAACTTACATTATCTAAAGTAATATTTGAACCTTTAATTTTATTAAGTCTTAAAAAATTAGCATTGCTATTTTTTATTGATAACTTATTAAGTTTATTATTATTTAAACTTGCATTATTTAATATACTATTATCAATTTTAAACTGATTTAAAATTGAATTACTAATTGTACTATTTTGTAAATCACATTTAGTAATACTAATATTTTGTAATATTGAATCTTGAAAGGACGTATAAGAAAAAAGTGAGTTATTACTTTGTATGTTATCAAAGCTTATTTCATTAAAAATACTTCGTGTAAAATTAGAATCCTTAATTATTACAGATATTAATTTAGTGTGACTTAGGTCGCTAGATTCGAAATAATTATTAATGAATTGGCTATTATTTATTATACTTCTTTCTAAATCAGTACCATAAAATATGGAATTTATTACATGAGTATTTTTAAAGCTATTATTCTTTAGGCTAGCTTTTTGAAAGTTAATACTGTCAATAGTATTATCGCTCCATAATACATGACTAAGCTTAGAGCTTTCAAAATTAACATTTTTTATAGTAGTTTTATTAAAAGCAGTATCGCTAAAATTTGATTGAATAAAATTTATATCTTGTAATGTTACATTATTAAAAATTGAGCCTTGAAAATCAGAATTATATCCGGAAATATTTTTTATTACTGAATCTGAAAAATTACTTTCTTGAATTATAGCATTTGTTAATATAGCTTCCTGTAAATTAGTACCAGTAAAATCAACACGTAATATTTCACAGGAGGTTAAATCTATTCCTGATAAATCTTCATTTATTAACTTTACTCCTATTAATTTTACTCCTTTTAAATTTGAGCCAAACTGCTCCTTAAGGTTAACTTTAAGATTTTTAGAATTTTGTGATGTTATATAATTCTGAATTATTGAACTTTGAGCATCGGTAAGTAATCCATTTGCATCACGTGTAGGTTCAGAACAGCTACTTAATAATAAAGAAATAGTAATTATTAATATATGATTAAGCATTTACTTCCTCATATTCTTCTTCATTTATTCTATTTGCTGGAGGTATATGTAAACTTAATAATTTTAACTTACGGTGTAATGCTGATCTTTCCATGCCAACAAATGATGATGTTTTTGAAATATTATTATTAAAACGGCTCATTTGTGCTGATAGATATTGACGCTCAAAAACTTCTCTAGCTTCTCTAAGCGGCATAGATAGCATATTAAAACTATCTTCAAGTTTTGTAAGATTAGCACTTTTTGCTAATATTTCTGAAGGTATCATATAAGGTTTGATAATTTCATTACTACCTGTAGTTAATGGATTCATGATTAAAGTCCATTCAACAACATTACGTAATTGTCTAATATTACCTGGCCATTCATAAGATTGGAGTGCAGCTATAGTTTCATCAGAAAAGATACGTTCTTTTAAACCTGAAAATTTTGAAAGTTGCTTAACAAAATATTTTACTAATAAAGGTATGTCTTCTTTTCTTTTATATAATGATGGTACTTTTAGAGATAATACATTAAGGCGATAATATAGATCTTCTAGAAATTTACCATTATTAACTTCTTCTTGTATATTTTTAGAAGTACCAGTTATAATTTTTATATCAACTTTAACATTTTTTCCACAAGGCTTTGTAATAGTTTGATCCTTAAGAAATTTTAATAATTTTACTTGAATAGGGATAGGAATATTACTTACTTCATCTATATATAAAGTGCCATTATTTGCAAATTCTAAGATAGTAGGGCGCTTATTATTGTTTTCTTGCTTGTCTAATTCACCGAATAATTCTTGATTGATTTTTTCTGTAGTCATACATGTAGGGCTGAAAATAATGAATGGATTATTAACTCTTTTAGATTTTTTATGAATTAATCTTGCTGCAAGTTCTTTACCGCTACCGACCTTACCGTGAATCATAATACGACTGCTAGAGGTTGCAGCCTTTTCTATTTCCATTTTATATTTTAAGGTTACCGAACATTCACCTACTAATTCAGTTTTATCTATAACCTTTGATTTTAAATCGATATTTTCACGTTTTAATTTTGTTACTTCGCAAGCTCTTTTAAGTACAATCACTAATTTATCATTATTAAATGGTTTTTCTATATAATCATAAGCCCCCATTTTTATAGCATTTACTGCTGTTTCTATAGTGCCATGACCGCTAATAATTATTACTGGCATTAAAGGATAACGTTTTTTTATTATCTCTAAAATTCCAAGACCATCAATTTCGCTTCCTTGAAGCCAAATATCAAGTATAACGGCAGATACTGGTTTTTCAGAAAGTATTTTAAGAGCTTGAGTACTATTAGCTGCAACTTTAGGGTTAAAACCCTCATCTTTTAAAATTGCAGCAATAATATTTCGTATATCTTCTTCATCATCTACTATTAAAACATCTATTAATGACATTACAATTTACCCTAAAATATTAATATTAAGTATATACGTTAATGCTGAATTTGCAAGAAAGCAACATTTTTTTATAACATTTTTGTCACAAAATCATTTATTTAGTATTTATCATATAATTAGAAAATTAACTTTTTATTCTGTTGTAAGCTTGTAGCGAGATCTCTAAAAATATACCATTACTAGTTGCCTTTTTAGATATTACGGCTACAACTACAGTATGATATTTTAACTATTTTTTGTTCCATTAAGCAATAGCTGGCATTGGTAATAACTAAGATTAAAATTATTTAAGTAATTTAAAAATTAGATTTATTTACAGTATTGTAATATACTATGTAAGTATATTATATGTTTTGTTTTAAAATTATGCTTAACATCTCTTTAATTATTATTTCTTTATTTATTTGCTTAATAACATACCTTTTTATTAAAAAAACAGATATTTTTACAAATCTATTAATTTTAAATAGTTTTACGACTTTAGTGAGTTTATTTATTTGCTGTTTAGGATTATACTTAAGAAATAGTTCATACTTAGATATAGCAATTATTTATCTTTTACTAGGCTTTATAGCAACAAATGGATATTTAAAATATTTCATACATGAGTCAAATGCAAACAAATCAGATTAATATAGCAATTTTAGGTTGTGGTCTTAGCGGTATGCTAACAACACTTTCTTTTGCAAGAATGGGTATTAAAACTACTATATTTGAAAGTAAATCAGTAAAAGATCCTAAGTTTTTTAATGATATTAGGACAACTGCTTTAACTCCATATTCTCAGAATTTCTTATCTTTTATTGATGCGTGGAAGGAAGTAGAAGAATTTGCAGCAGGTATGCAGGATGTATATGTAGTCGATAATAAAGCATCAGAGATACTCGATTTACGCAATGACGACGATAGCCTACTTGGATATGTGATTCAAAACAGTGATTTTAAAAAAATATTATTATCAAAAGTAATTAATCATCCTTTAATAACATTAATTGATAATAATGAATATCAAGAAGTTATCAGCTATAGTAATTACTCAGTTATTAAATTTAATGATAATAAGCAAGTGAAATGTAACTTGTTAATAATATGTGATGGCATGAATTCAAGAGCTCGCTCACATTATTTTGCTAATAAAATAGAAAAATCTTATCAAACTGCGCTTACATTTAACATTAAGCATGAAATAGCGCATGAAAATTGTGCTATGGAACATTTTTTGCCGCTTGGTCCTTTTGCTTTATTACCTTTAAAAGATCAATATAGTTCATCTGTAATATGGTCTCTCTCTGCTGAACAGGCATTGTTAACAATGAATTTACCTATAGAAGAAATCAGATTTTTAACTCAAAGAAATGCTGGTAATTCACTTGGTAGTATTACTATTGATAGTGAGATTAGTGCTTTTCCATTAAAAGCACGTTTAGCAAATAGTTATTTTCATAACCGGATAGTTCTTATTGCTGATAGTGCTCATATAGTGCATCCCTTAGCTGGTCAAGGACTTAATCAAGGCATAAAAGATATAGAAGCCTTAAGTATGGTAATTAGCAATATAGGAATAACAAATTCAGCATTGCAAAAATACCAAAAATTACGACAAGATGATAATTTTATTATGTATAAGCTAACAGATGAGCTAAATAATATTTTTTCACATTATTCAGAAAATTTAAGATATTTAAGACAAATAGGATTTAAAGTCATAAATAATTTAAAACCTATTAAAAATTTAATAACTAGTTATGCAATGGGAGAGCGATTGGGTAAGAATTATATAAATCGTCATTGCAAGGAAAAATTGCAAATTTTGATGAAATAAGCTAGTAAAATTATTATAGTTATTTTTATGAATTGTTACATGATCAAAGGTCACTTGCAATGACAATTTAGAAACAATACCTAAAACATTATAGAGGTTTATAAGTAAAGAAAATTTAAGTGATAGACCATCTATTAATACTTCTATGAGGTGTAGAAAAAAATACAACAGCAAGTAATGAAAGACTGCTTAAAACTTCTATTAATGTGTATGAAATAAAATATAACTAGTCTAAATCTTGAATCTCTTCAAAAATATGTTCTAGTTAGGTATTTAGAATTACAGAAAATATCAAAAAGAAAGATATTAAAGATGATACTTTGCTTTCTAGAATTAGAGCTGTTTACGCATGAGTTGCTGTTAGATAAAGCAGCAGTAGATGTTGGAACTGGAACTATAAATTACTACAGGTGAGGATGTTACAGGTATATTAAAAATATAGCAGGAATAGTAGCTAAATGAGTAATTTCAGTATGAGAAAACCTAGTAAAAGCTGCTGACCAAATTGATAAGCTTCAACAAAAAAAAGAATTAGAAAATTTTCTATAAAGACTAGAGTTATCATCAATAATCAGATAAAATTAGGACACTACCTATTGAGAAATAATATAGAAAATTTATTAGATAAAACATATAGTATGCTATCAAGTAAAGCATCTAAGAGAATAATAAAATTGATAGAGCATTAATTAAGCTGTTTTAATCCAACTTATGTTAGAATTAGTGTAGTGATTTTCAACTAATATTATGTGTTTATGTTATAAAGGAGACTCTAGAAGTAAGAAAAGATAGACATTTAGGTAATGCACAAAAAATTTTAGAAAATATTAAAGTAAATAAATAAAACTAGCTAAACTAAATATTAGAAGCTAAAAAAAGTATAGCAAAGAATTCACCTGCATTACAAAAATTTTTAGATACTAAAGCTCCTAATATTTAATTTTTAAGCATTTATTTATGCTCATCTTTATACAAATCCACTGCATGATCATTCATCTAAAATTCATTGCAAAGGTAGTAGAGCTAATAGAGATATTTAAAGTATTTTGAGATAATTCTTTAGAAACAGTATCATTACTGCCCAAGAGCAGTATTTAGGTGTAGTATTGGTAGATACTAATAGCATTTGTTAATATTATTAGGTGAAGCAAATATAAATTTTAGTACATATGGAGAGAAAATATTGTACAATAAATTAACTAGAATTATTTGTTAGAAATTATAAAAGTGGATAAGAATTGCATAAATAAGAGCACTAAGAAATGATAAATGTTAAAGTACTACAAAAAGATATAAGTCCTAATCTTGTTCAAAATAAAAGTAAAGTAAATGAACGAGTTTATCATATGTAGGAAAATTTAACACATGGTATTACAATAAATAAATCTAGCAGAGGTGTTCTATCTAATGTATCTCATAATGATCATCAATCAGAATTATTAATATATTATATTTTATCACAAAGGTGTTTGTGATGTTTAGAAATACCAGAGAGTAGCAGTGAATTTTGCATAGATTGTTGGAAGAAGCTAGAATTGATAATTAAACATGACTATAGTTTATGTGGACAAATGTTTAGTAGAAAATCCTAGATAATTTGTAGATTCTGTTATAATAAAACTTAATTATGATCTAGCTTGCAGTTTGTTTAAATTTAATGAATATAGTAAAAAATAGTCCATCAGTTAAATATATAGTAGATATAGAGATGATATAAAGGATATTGATCTAATTGTATATGTACCTAAATAAATAGATTTAAAATATTATTTAGAATGTGTTACCTTGCTCATATTTTAGTTGAAGAAATTGCAAAAATTACAAATTAAATATTAAAAGTTGATATATTAATTAAATTAAAATGGACAAAAACTCAAATTTTTTTGTTATGAAAGCAACAAAAGAGTAATATAAATTACAGTATTAAATTTAATAAAAAATATATTTTTATATAAAAATTTTTATATAAAAAAGAGTTTTATGAGTTGACGGTGTTATAACGACCAGCTTACTATAAATGAATGTACTAAAATGTTATGCAAAAATAGTGTTATAGTCAGTGTATGTGATGGCTAATTAATACTTGTTTAATTTGACAATGTTGCCTTAAGGCATTTAAATCATCACATAGGTTAGAGCTACGTTGCAGTTATAAGATCTTTATTAAACATTAGGAGTAGTTTATGCAAAATGCAATTCAGAAAATTTGTGTTATAGGCTCAGGAGTCATGGGCTCAGGAATCGCAGCTTTAATTGCTAATTCATCTCATGAAGTTGTATTATTGGATATTATTGCCCAGAAGGAAGATGATCCTAACAAAATAGTTAGAACTGCTAAGGAAAACCTGCATAAACAAAAACCTCTGCCTTTATCATTTCCAGATAAAGAAAAATTTATTACTATCGGTAATTTAGAAAATGATTTAGAGTTAATAAAAGATTGTGATTTAGTAATTGAAGTTATTGTTGAGAAGTTAGAAATTAAACATCAATTATATAATAAAATTATTCCTTATCTTAAAAAGGATGCAATTATAGCTTCTAATACTTCTACATTACCGCTAAAAAGGCTTAAAGAAAATTTACCTGATAATATAAAATCTAGATTTGTTATTACACATTTCTTTAATCCTCCAAGATATATGGAATTACTAGAATTGGTTATAGATCCTATAGTAGAGCTAGAATTAATAAATAGAATATCAAGGTTTTTAACTAGAGCTCTTGGTAAAACTATAGTAAAATGCAATGATACACCTGGTTTTATAGCCAATAGAGTAGGGTGTTTTTTACTTGAATTAGTGGTTAGAAAAGCAATAAAACAACATCTTGATTTTGTAAAAATAGATAAAATATTTACTTCATGTATTGGATTGCCAAGTACTGGAATTTTTGGTTTATATGATTTAATAGGACATGATGTAATGAAATTAATATCTAGCTCATTGCTTACTAGCCTTCTTTCAAATGATTATTATCATCAAATATATATCAATATTCCTATTCTTGATAGAATGATTGAAAAGAGATTAATAGGACGTAAAGGAGTAGGAGGGTTTTATCGTTTATCGCTATCAAACGGTAAAAAAATTAAAGAAGTTATAAATTTAACCGATTTATCTTATACAGCTATACAGAAAACAGAAGACGAATTTACAAGTTTTGATGAGCTGCTTACAAGTGATTCGGTTTATGGTAAATTTTTTACAGAAATTATAATAGAGTTTTATGTCTATCTAGTAAGCTTAATTCCAACAGTTACTGATAATATTTATGATATAGATGTAGCTATGAAGTTGGGTTATAACTGGAAATATGGTCCTTTTGAATTATTAACAATGCATGCTAAAGATGGATGGGAATTAATAATTCAAAACGCTAATTTAATGCATTTATCGCTTCCTCCATATTTAATAAATAAAGAATATAAAAAAATCGATAAACAAAAATTTAATGCTCATAAAGATATCTTAAAAGAAAGTAAAATAATTTTAGAGAATAGTTCAGCAAAATTAGTGCTATATCATCAGGCTTTAGTTTTTGTTATTACTACAAAAATGAATTGTTTAAATCATGATGTATTTTATCTACTACAAAAAGCAGTAAGTAGAGCAGAAAGTGAAAAAAAGTATCTTTATATTTATCCACAAGGTAATAATTTTTCTGCTGGTGCTGATTTAAAACTTCTTCTTTCTTATATTGAAGATAAGAATTTTCATGATCTAGAGAATTTATTAAAGCTAGGTCAGCACACTATGCTATACCTAAAATATTCATCTGTTCAAATTATTAGCTGCGCTCGTGGAGTGGCATTTGGTGGCGGATGTGAGTTACTACTACACTCAAGCTTTATTGTAGCAAACCAAGAATTGAAAGCAGGTCTTGTGGAGTTAGGTGTCGGGTTGATACCTGGGTGGGGAGGCGTGACTGAAATATTTGTACGAAGTAGCATTAATAAAACTAAGCTAATTAAAAATATTCGAAATATTTTAGAACAAAATAAATCAGGTTCAGCTGATTATTTTAAAGAAGATTATGGCATAGAAAATATGCAAGTAAGTATGAATAAATATTATCTTTTAGATGATGCATTGGCATTAAAATTACCTAAAAAAATCATAAAAGATTCTAAGAAAATTATCATACCGAAAATAATTTTAGCAAATGAGATAGATACATCTAAATATAATGATCTTCAAAATAAAGTACTGACTAAATTTCAAGATATTATTGATAAACACCATGAAACAAATGAAGAAGAATTGCTATCTTACGAACGAGAAATATTTCTAGAACTTGCTAAAGATCCAAAAACTGTAGAAAAGTTAAAAACAATTATCAAATAAAGATAGTGTTGTCATTTCAAATGCACTTTGGTGTATGATTCTTATATCATTCTAGCAACAGTTAGAATCTAATAAAAATCTATTTTTTTATTATACCAAAATATTGATTCTTGACTCTTACTGCCCAGTTATTATGGGATAGCATTAATCACTTTTAAAACTATACAGTAACTGTTTATAGTCATATTTACTCTACAGTAATGCTCTCTACAATACCACGATAATAGATCTGAGGATCATATATAGCTTCGCTATAAATAGCAGGAAGTGCAAATCTTCCTTTATTAATGGCTTTTATTTTATATTGATAAGCCATTTTTTGATTAAAAATAGTGCCGAAAATCATAATTCTATCATCACGACGATCTATATAAATAGGTTTCCAAATAGATTTGTCTATATTATTATCTCTTGGTTGCAATATATTTATATTATTCTCAGGTAAAAGCTCAAAGCCAGCTGGTAATAAGTCAAGTATTATCATATTGCTTAGAGTTGTATTGCTAGCTGAGCGCATGGTAATATTAACTGTAATATTATCACCTAATTTTACTTTACTTACCTCTTTATTATTTTCATCGAGATATTTTTTAGTGATTTCTATTCCTTTAACTACTTCTTTATTGTCTTTTAGAATTTTATCATATCCAGAAGTTAAAAGCTGGTAGAAAAAGCCATTACTTGTAGAAGTCAAATCGATGTCTTGAACGCTGCTTGCTGGGATTTTATCAAGCATTACACTGCCTGTTAAAGATATTTTTTTATGCTCTGTAACTTTATAATTTTGATTATTTATCGTATAATTTACCTTTATAGTGCTTTCATTTATATTATTTATTTTATCAGCATATAAAAGGCTTGCCATGATTGCATAGCTTGCTGATAAAGTATTGTAATTATTTTTTGCAAAAAGAGCGATATCTTGTACAATTTTCTGATCAAAATTCTTTAATTTATCAGGAAAATGCAAGGAAATTAAATATAAATACTGGCTGTACTTAATCAATGAATTATAATATTGATAATTCTCTTTTAAGTCGTCTATAGGTTTATTTAATGTGAATTGATTAAGTAACTTATTTGCTTCTTCATTCATTTGAAGCATTTTATAGCTAGCTGCTAGATAAACAGATGTTAAATCATTATGCCAATTATCCTTATGATAATTCTCTAAATATTTTAAAACATTAGCAATATAGCTTGTTGTGATCACATTATTTCTAGTAAGTATGTAAATAGCATATGCCTTTTCTCTTGCCTCATTTAAAGAGCTAATTGATCTATTAGCCATATTTTCAAGATAATAAATACCTTGATTAAATGTATCACTTGGAACAGCTAAGTATCTATTTGCTCCTTCTGTTAGGAAATGCATAGCATAAACAGAGATAAAGCTATCTGAACTTGAATGGGAATCATTCCAATATCTAAATCCACCATCATAATTTTGGCGTTCTGATAAGGTTTTAAATGCTTTGGATAATGATTCATCCATTTTTTTGCGATTGGTTTCAAAAATTTGCACTAGTTCTTGTTCATTATATAATAAAATATTAGCAAAATTTTGGCTTACTAACTGCTCAGTGCAGGTATATGGATAATTATCTAGAAAATTTTTAAAACCAGAAATAATAGCAAGAGGCGATCTAGAAGCAGAAATTTGTAGTTTAGCAAATTCATGATATAAATCTCGTAAGATTTTTAAATTGATTTTATTTCCTGTAACAAAACCAGTTTCAACTGTTGTAATGTTAGGAGAGGCAGGGCGTACACTTGTAGTAATAGTTCTTTCTGAGCGTACTACTTTTGATTTAAGATGATTTATATAAGCTGTAACCTTGAAATCTGCTGAACCGAGTTTATCTGTAGCTTTTAATTTAACATTGATGGTAGCTTCTTCATTTTCATTTATTTGTATTTGAGTAGGGGAGTCTAATATTTTAAGTCCTTCGCTTGTTTCAAGGTTGATGCAGACTTGTGCATTTCCTGAGTCTTTTAGATTATTTAGAATTGTTATGGGTACTATAAATTCATCATTCGGAGCTACAAATAAAGGTAAATTTGGACTGATAATAAGGTCAGATTGTACTAAAATATTAGACTTAGAAGCTCCCACGGCTTCAGAACTTGCCGCTACAGCCCATAACTCTTAAAGTACCGTTAAAATAGCTAGGGATATCAAATGTGACTTCTTTTTTACTCAGATCGGCATCTAAAATGCCTGACCAAAATACTACAGGAGGTTGATCTTTTCTTTTAAATGGATTAAGATTTTTTGTGATGTCTATAAAGCTATCACCAGGAGGAGTTGCTGTAAAAGATTTCATTAACAGTGTATGTTCTGGCAATATTAGATCCATGATTTGCAATGTTGTTACTTCAAGTGCCTTGTCTTTAATAAAATAATTAAGTGGATCAGGAGTCTGATAACCAGCAAATGATAATATCCCCTCATCAACGGCAAATATTATAATCTTACCGGGATTTGTGGTACGATAATGAATTGTTAGTTTTTTGCCTGGTTTTATTTTTGCAGGAAGCATTAATTCAATGTCTTGATTATGTCTGTATACATTAGAAGTAAAGGGTACTACCGCATAACTAAACGGTGATATAAAGATTTCTTTAGACCCCATATTTCTTATGAATTGTATATTTATATAACCCTTACCTTCAAAATCATCAGGTATTTTAATTTCTTGTGTAGTACTCTTTTTATCAGCTTTAAACCATTGCAAAATTATGCACTTTATCAGTTTCAATAGTAATTAATCCATAACCTGCATATGGGGTTATGATATTCAAAAAAATCGTATCACCAGCTTTATAAGCATCTTTATCAAGTTTAACTTTTAAATTAGCTTTTTCTGTTAAATTCGCTGTAACATTTCCTTCACCTAATACTGAAAATTCAATTTGAGCAAAAACTATATTATCTTTATCTGTTAAATAGATGACGTAATCACCTGCTTCTTTAGTAGGTACATTATAAATATAACCTTCTTCTGCTGTAATATTAACCTTATTAGAAGATATATTCGTTTCTATAGGTACTGATTGATAAGAATAATTACCGTTTGAATCAGTGACTAAGTTATTGACATAGTTAATTTTTTTCAAATTAAGATTTAAATTAGAGACTGCTACCTTACTTGCTTTATTTGATATAGCTATAAATTCTATTTTTGGAGTAGTTTGTTGTTTAAGATATTTTAACTCAGTATCACTTTTAAAGCCTATTATATAAGGTAATGGTGAAACTATAATTGATCTATTTGCATTAATGCTTCTTCCAGAATCAGGTTCGAAACCTTGAGCTAAAAATGTTAAGTTAAAAGTAGCATTATGATATTTCTCAAGATTAAGGTTAAAGCTAGCATTGCCATTAGAATCGGTAGTAATAGAACCTAAATTCTCGCTAAAAAGCTCCTTATTTTCTTTAGCACTGTAAAATTTATAATCTTTAAAAGCAGAAACAAAAAATTGAGTAGGTATAATATTAATATAACCGTTAACTTTTCTATTTTTTGCAGGAGCACCATAAAAATTTGTAAGATTGACAGTTGTTTTGAGATCTTTCGGGTGAGTCCATAGTTCACCTTGTAGATTATTAAAATTTATATTTATTTTCATATGATCAGGCTGAAAATCTCCAACTCTGAGTGATAAGTTGCTAAGATAGTTACTATCTTCTTTATCTTTTACCAAATATAGAGTTATATTATATAAGCCACTTAGGGAATCATTGTAAGTAGAAAATAAATATTCAGCAAACCCTTCAGCATTTAGAGTTATTTTACTTTTATCTATTATTTTCCCACGAGGATTAGTTACTTGCACTTCTAGTGGCAAACCTTCAAATTTTCCTTGCCAATTAGTTTGTTTTAAAATAATACCTATATGACCTTGCTCACCTGGTTTATAAATTCCTCGATCAGAAAATAGATAAGCTTTTAATCCTTCATCAGAACTCACAGCTCCTGACACGTTAAATCTAGAATAATTAACTTGCCTATCCACTTATTATAAGGCATAAATGAGAAATCATCTGTAGTAGTGACTATATAAGCTTAAGCTACAGGTAATTTTTCTTTACTAAAATTTTGTATACAGGGCAGAATAGCATGCCCCTGATCATCTGTCTTGCTGCTTATTAATATTTCACCATTAATGCTTATAATATCGGTTTTTACTCCAATTGCTGGTTTACCATTACTGATATAAGAAACAAATATATGGTGAGTTCCATCCTTATCGATTTTTACTATAAAACCAAGATCAGTTACTAAAATCAATCTTTTATCTTGAGAGATTATGTTAGAATTATTGTCCTTAGCAAAAACTTTTGCTAAGAATAGGCCCTTAGAGTAAGCATCTGAAGATGCTAAATTAAAATACTTACTGAAATCTAAATCAGTATAATGAGGTGAATTTAAATTATTTAGGTCAACTATTATCTCTTCCTTAAATACTTCAGATATATTATACTCATTGAAAGAATATTCATTTATAAAAGTTGGATTTTGAAAAGTATTATATCTATTAGTTTGACTGATTAAATGATTAACTTCTTGCTGGTTAATTTTGTCAATTTCTACATATAATTTATCTATGCCTATTGAATATACAGGAAGTTTTCTTTCACCAGATAATGAAAGAATAGAGCCTTCAGACATTAATTTAACTTCGCTAAGATTTTAAGGTACTTGCACTATTTGAGTATAATCTTTACCAAGTGTTAGATTGCCTAATGCTGTAATACCACTATTTATCTTAACAAATAAAAATCTTGTAGGTATTGTATCTACTTTAAAAGTATGCGTAGTACTAACTTCCGGCACTGAGGGTAATAGCTCAAAATCTACTATTGTAGAATATTTTATAACATCTTCAGTAACTTCTATTGGGCTTTGCCACTTATAATTTTTTTTTCTTGCAATTTCTAAAAAAGCTGGTTTATCGCTTGGTAATAAAAATATCTTTAGATATTTTTTGATTTCTTCACTGGACACAGGTGTATTTGTAGTAATTATAATTACTTGCTGCGGATTTAATTTTTCATCTTTAATAATTTTAGCTGTAGCACTTGTAACCTTTAAGTATGAAGATAGGCTTGGTATTAACACTTGTTCTTTATAAGAATATTTAATGTTATTTATTTTATTATTATTTTGTACTTCCACATTTTTATGCGTGAAATCATCCCCGCCATGTAATGGCTTAACTCCATCTTTTATACTTATGGAAACTGTATCTTCTTTATCATTTAGTAGTGGTATATCAGTAATAACTGTAGCTTCTGTGTTATCTGTATTAAATTTGATAGAAAATGGTAATTTTTCTTTTGTAGATGATTTTATAAATTCTATTCTTTCTTCTAGAGTTTTAGAATCGATAGGATAATTAAAGATTATTTTAGTTTGAATAAATTTTTTAGAAATATTAATATTATCCTGTAGATAATTCATTTCTTTAATAATAGGAAGCAGCGGTAATGTTGTAAAGCTTATAGTATTACTTTTTAAATCAATAAACTGAGGAAAAAGGTCTTTGCTATTAATATTCACTTTATAAGTTTGATTAGCCATAAAATTGCTTTCCGGAGTAAATTGTATATCATACCCCCAGCCAAATCTCCATTCACCTTTAATATTAGGCAAAATAGATATGTAATCATCTATTTTTTGTCCATTAAGTCTTAAATTTCTTTGTGGTTTTGCACACCAATCTTTAATTCTAGAGTCACATAAGTCAATATTGAGTGAATTTTTACCAGCTAATAAATTAGCATTAGCTAATTTAAAATATAAAGGTATTTTTTCGTTAAAACCCTCAGAAATTACTTGTAAATTGATAAAACATAATAGAATGGTGAGTATAAATTTACCAAAAATATTCTTCATATATAATATATTATTTATAATAACTTTAATATATATAAGGAAAATTTAGTAAAGCAATGAATAAGGATATTTTTTTAAATTATTTAACCAATTTTTTTAGCGTTTGGTAGAGAAATTATTATGTACTTAGGCAATATATTTGTAAAAACTACATGTATATTATTTTAGTATGATTTATATTACTGAAAATGTCTTTTAAGTCCCTTAATTTATTAAGAATAATTTATCAGGAATTGGATTTGCCTTTAATGTGTCACGGTGATTATTATTAAATCGATATTATTGAAGCTGTAGCTTTCAGGGTATAATTATTGCTTTCTCATAATATTTTAACCAAAGAATAAATTATTCAAAAATATCCTTTCTTGTTTAGTATTTTTTTATGGCTGTTATGTTGATAGTGCCAATGATAATTGAATCTTAAAATAATTGATTTAAGCTATCTTCCATGAGTATAGGACTATAATTTTTTAGGATTACTTAGTTTTTTAGCTAGTTATAGTTATTATTTCTGTATCCTTGATTAAATAATAGTTCTTATTTATTTAAATAGTAATTTTGGTAATTAGCTTTATTTAACTTAGTACTTAATTGGGTTTAGTTTTTCATTATCATTATAATTATCTTTTAAAGAAGATAGAATTTCTATCTTGATAATTCTTCTTTCTGGTTACTTTTTGGATATAAAGAGTAGAGTTCTAAGTATTTGAATAAAATCTTTGATGCTTTTATATTATGAAGTTTAAAAATTTGTTGTATCTTTCAATTTATTCTATAATTTGAGTTAGATTTCTAGTTGGGCTGGCTTAAAACTTTTTTTAGTTTTGACTATACTATTATTAATATTTACAAATCTTTCTATTTTTTGAGATACTTAAAGAGTATTTTAAATTAATGGGTCTTAGCACCAGCAAGTCTAGAGGTGATTTATTTTCAATATCCTATTATCTATGGTTAGCTATTACATTATGTTATTGTACAACCTCATAATCTTCATTAGGAGTAAGATTAGTAAAGAATTTATTTATTTGTAGTTCAGCTTAATGCTATAGCTTGCTTTTCTACCTAATTAGTTTCTTATCCAGAAGAATAATATTGTATGATACTTTATTGCTTTTAAATTTTTGCAAGGATCACATTTTTGTTATATTATTAATATGTTCATTATTTTATTCTTTCTGCTTCTGACGTACTTCTCTTACCTTTTTCTGCTTCTATAGTTGCTCTTAACTCTATTTTTAAATTTTGTATTTTTACTAATATTTGTAAATTATCCTATAGTAAATTTTTTCAATTTTTATTTTTTTTCTAAAATTTTTTGCTTTTGCTCATCAGTAATTTCCGTCATAATAACCATATAATTTGTACAAATTAGGGTAAAGCAAATCAAAAAGCATGCCCTGTCATTACTTTACAGACAAATTCTTTATAAAAGCAAAGCTAAAATATACCTGTGTTGTTACTTTACTATACTATTATTAAAATATTCAGATGTTCTATTAGAGATTTTGAATCCCAATAATTCAGATGCATTAATTTAACATAATTTTCCTTGTATATTAAATGTTTTTTCATGTCAAGAAAAATTATAAATTCATTCTTAAAAAATTAATTAATTTTCTAGTTTTCATTAAGAATATGAAATATATCTACTATTGACAATTTACTTAACATATAGGAAACTGCAGTTGTTTATTTTCAAATGAATATTTATGACTTTTATAGAAGAATTGATAAATAAAGGATATTTCCACCAATGTACCGATTTAGAACGTTTAACTAGTATAACAAAAGAAAGTAAAATAGCTGCATATGTTGGATTTGACTGTACTGCTACATCACTACATATCGGTAGTTTAATGCAGATAATGATTTTGCGACTGTTACAGCGACATGGCCATAGGCCAATCGTGGTGATTGGTAGTGGTACAAGTAAAATAGGTGATCCTACTTGGAAAGATGAAGCTCGCAAAATGTTGAATAAAGAAGAAATAGCAAAAAATGCTGAAGGTATAAAAAAATCATTATCAAAATTTATTGAGTTCAGTGATAATGGAAGTGATGCTATTGTACTAGATAATGCAGAGTGGTTAGGCTCTCTTAATTACCTAGATTTTTTACAATATTTTGGTAGTTACTTTTCAGTAAATCGTATGTTGACTATGGATTCAGTAAGATTAAGACTTGAGCGAGAGCAGCATTTAAGCTTCTTAGAGTTTAATTATATGTTACTGCAAGCTTATGATTTTTACTATTTAAGCAAACATTATAATTGCAACCTGCAACTTGGTGGTAGTGATCAGTGGGGAAATATTGTAATGGGAGCAGATTTAATCCGTAAAATAAGCGGTACTGAAGTATTCGGTATAACGACACCGCTACTTACTACGGCATCAGGAACTAAGATGGGTAAAACAGCTACAGGAGCAGTGTGGCTTAATGAAGATTTGCTAAGCCCTTATTATTATTACCAATATTGGCGTAACTGCGAAGATGCTGATGTTCTAAGATTTGCCAAGCTATATAGTGAGTTAACTATTGAAGAGCTTAAGAAGTTTGAAAATTTAGTTAATGAGGATATTAATAGTGCTAAAAAACAGCTTGCTTATGAATTAACTAAGCTTTGCCATGGAGAACAAGCTGCAAAATCAGCTCTAGAAACTGCAATAAAGATATTTGAACAAGGACAAATTGATGAAAATTTAACTACGGTCATTTTAGAGCAAGAAATATTACAAGCAGGTATTAGAGTATTTGAATTGTTCTATAAAGCAGGTCTTGCTAGTTCTAAGTCAGAAGCAAAAAAGCTTATTAGAGCGAAGGGCGCTAAGATTAACCATAATATGGTAGAAGATGAAAATATGATTATTAATACTAATTTCTTACTTGATAAGAATATTATCAAACTCTCTGCCGGTAAAAAAAAGCATGTATTAGTTAAGGTTTGAATCAGTAATTTTTGGAAGCTTCATTATTTTATGTTAAAGTGAAACTACTGTATTGTTGTATGTCTTAATTTTTATCGTCATTATGAAGAAAATCACGACATAATTGGCAAAGTAATCTAGAAAGAATGTTACAGAATCGGTATTTTATTGATTGCTACGCAGTCTTCAACTATTCGCAATGACATTTTTCTTGTAATTTCTTGATTCATAGAATTAATGCTAAGTACATGTTATAACTATTCAAGGTTAAAAAGTTTAAAATTAAACTAGTATTTTAGGTATTAATATTGAAAGTATTACTATACATTTAACTTATATTATAGTAAGAACAATTATATTTTCCTACTTTATATTTGACTTCGTAAAGTTAATGAGTATTTGTGGTTATAACATAAGGACAATAACAATAAAGCTAAATCCAGAAAAAGTGACTAAAATAAGGCTTGATGAATATTTATTGCAAAAAGGTTTTGTAGAGGCTATTAGCATAGCACGTAGTTTGATTATTCAAGGTAAAGTTCATAATAAGTCGGAGCAATTAACTAAACCTGGGACCCAAGTTAATATAAATGCTACTGATATTAAAATAAAGTTGCCAAAGCATAATTATGTCTCAAGAGGAGCATTAAAATTAATCGCTGCTTTGAATCATTTTCAGGTCGATCCAAGTGGCATGGTGTGTATTGATCTAGGTAGTAGCACTGGTGGTTTTACAGAAGTATTGCTTGAGCAAAAAGCAAAATTAATTTTTGCTGTAGATGTTGGCTATGGTGAGCTTCATCCTAGATTACGTGATAATTTACAAATTAAAATACTTGAACAAACTAATGCACGTTATTTAACTAGTGCACAAATAACTATTCCACCTGATTTAATTGTTTGTGATACCAGCTTTATTAGTTTAACTACTATATTGCCTGCTTCTCTAAATTTAGCTAAGGAAAATTGTAAGCTCATTGCTTTAATAAAACCACAATTTGAGGTTGAAAAGCATGAAGTAGAGAAGAGAGGTATTATTAAAAACCCTCTTTTACATCACAAAGTATGTGATAAGGTTAAAACTTGGCTTGAAGAGAAAAATAATTTTAAAATATTGGGTATAATAGAAAGCCCTATACTTGGTGCTAAAGGAAATAAAGAGTTTTTAATATGCGGAGAGCGAAAAAGATAAAGTTAAATATTGCATATATAAGCTAAGTAGTGTATCCTTCCTTATTGATAAGCAGGATAAAATTGTAGAAAGGTGGGTTATCCCGCCTTTTTTATTAGAAAATCGAAAATGCAGACTATTGAACAACAAATAACAAGCGTGATAAAAGAAACCTTAAATGATATGGGGTTTGAATTAGTACTTGTTAGGTTTAAAGGCATTAACTCTAAAGTAGTTGAAATATTAATAGATAAGCTTGATGGTCAAAAAGTAACAGTAGATGATTGCACTAAAGTCAGCAATACTATCTCTGTTCTTTTGGATGTTGAAGATTTAATAGAAGGCAAGTATTATTTAGAAATCTCCTCAAGTGGTCTTGAACGTCCATTAATAAAGTTTGAAGATTATAATAGATTTTTAGGAAGAGAAGTTAAAATCAAACTTAAAGAGTTATTGAATAACAAAGCTCGTTATCAAGGTAAAATAATTAAAGCCGAGCATAATAAGATATATTTAAAATGTGAAGAACAAGAAGCAATAATTGATTATGATTTAATTAAAAATGCTAATCTAGTTTTAACAGAAGAAATATTTAAAAAATTGTTAAAGCAATAAGAGATGGTTTATGTCTAATGTAGGTAATGTAGAAATTTTACAAATTATAGATTCTGTAGCTTGTGAGAAAGGAATATCAAAAGAAACTTTAATTTCAACGGTTGAACAAGCAATACAAGTAGCAGGACGAAAAAAATACGGTAATGAATATAATATTAAAGCTCAAATAAATAGGAAAACCGGGGAAATAAATCTTTTAAGAATTTTAAAAATAGTAGAAAATGTAGAAGATTATTTAACACAAATTTCACTTGAAGAAGCTTTAATAAAGAATCCTGAAGCTAAAATTGGTGATGAGATATATGAATATTTACCTCCGATTGATCATGCTAGAGTATCAGCTCAAGCTGCAAAGCAAGTTATGACTCAACGTGTTATAGAAGCTGAACGTGAAAAGCAATATAATGATTTTAAAGATAGAAAAGGTGATATTATAAATGGTGTAGTTAAGAGAATAGAATATGGTAATATAATAGTTGACCTGAGTCGTGCTGAGGCAATAATAAGAAAGGATCAATTAATTAAGGGTGAGAATTTTAAAGTTAATGATCGTATAAAAGCATATGTACAAGATATAAGGCAAGAAGCAAAAGGACCGCAGATTTTCCTATCTAGAGTTGATAACCAAATGCTTGTTAAGTTATTTAAGCTAGAAGTTCCTGAAATTCATGAAAATATTATTGAAATAAAAGCAGTAGCACGTGACCCAGGTTCAAAAGCAAAAATAGCAGTATTTGCTTCGGATAGCAGTATAGATCCTGTGGGCTCATGTGTAGGTATTAGAGGTAACAGAGTAAAAGCAGTAACAAATGAGTTAAATGGAGAGAAAATTGATATAGTATTATGGAGTAATGATCTTGCACAGTTTATAGTTAATGCTCTTGCACCACTTGCACCTGCTGAAATCACAAAAATTTTAATTGATGAAGATATGCATAAGGTAGAAGTAGTAGTTTCGCAAGAAAATCAAAGTATTGCAATAGGTAGAAGAGGACAAAATGTTCGCTTAGCTTCTAAGCTTACTGGCTGGAACATTGATATAATGACTGAAGAGCAAGAGTCAAAAAGAAGAAATGAAGAATTCCTCACATCTACAGAGTTATTTATGGAAGCTTTGGATGTTGAAGAAGTTATAGGTCAGCTCTTATCAGTAACAGGATTCAATTCAGTAGAACAAGTTGCAAATAGTGAAGTTAGTGCTTTAACAAGGATTGAAGGTTTTGAAGAAGATCTTGCATTAGAGATTAAAAATCGAGCTATTAATTATGTTCATCTTAAAAATGAAAAGATTATTAAAAAATTAGAAGAGCTTGGAGTTGAACAAGAATTAATAGATATATTAGAATTGCCACTTGAATTAGTATTAAAATTTGCTGAATATGGTATAAAAACCATAGAAGATTTAGGAGAAATGAATATAAACGAATTTAAAAATTTAGCTCCAAATTCTAATATGACGGATGATAATATTAAATTATTAATTAAGGCTGCTAGGCAACACGGTGAATTAAAAGAAAATTAGGATTAGAGAGTACGTTTAAGCTTGAGAAATCTGATGTTGTTATGAAAAGTACCTTTGATGTCATTTTTTTATGTTGATCGGTGAAGCATGCTAGAAGTATTATACTGCAGACATGCCTGCAGTATATAAAAGTAACTAGTGATAGTCTATTTTACTGGACCTAAGCTCACAAAGTTATGGAATGATCATGGTATTTTATCGTGCATGCTAGAATGAAACAAGAACTATACAATAAAGTCGATTCTACACAAGAATTACATAAAAATTATGCCAGCAATACTCAATCTACATAAGTATGCTTTATTATTTTATTGATTGCTAGTAAGTGTATTATTTTATAATCTAATAAAATATTCTTAATTACTACTAAACACAAAGGTTTTAAATATGACGGATAACCAGGAAATCAAACTCAAAAAGTTGACACTTGGCAATTCAAAATTATCGCTTAATAAGTCTTTTGAGTCTCTTACAGGTGCTCAAAGTTTTGTTAATGCTAAATCTAAAACACTAGTAGAAGTGAGAAAAAGTTCTACTGGTACTACTACCATTTCATTAAATAAAGAGAAAAATAGCTTAGATCAAAACGTTATTGATTCTAATAATAAAGAATTTAACAGACGTTTATCTGTTCTTAAAAAAGCTGCTGAACAATGTAAGTTAAATGATACTTTACAAATAAGTACTTTAAGTAAGCTCGCAAGTATTAATCAGTCTGTTAACTCAAAAATAGAAATTCTGGAAACTAATAAAGAAGTTGAACAAGAAAAGCAGAATCTTAGGGAAACAAAAGTTAGTACTGGAATTATTCAAAGTAATGAAGATTCACTGTTGCAAAATCCTAAAAAGAAAGAAGAAACTTTTGTAAAATCTCCTTTAGTAGGGGTGCGAGCACGTTATGGTATAGAATCAGAAAATGAGTTAGACAAAGTAGTGGAAAGTAAAGTAGTCGCACCAAAGATTAAAGTTGAAGAACCAAGAAAATTAAAAAAGACTGATCTTTTTAATATGCTTAGTGATGATGAAAATGAAAGCAGCGGTGGTAGAACTAGAAGCCTTGCCTCTATAAAAAGAGCTAGAGAAAAAGAGAAACGAAAATCATTAGTATTACAAGCACCAGAAAAAGTATATAGAGAAGTCACATTGCCTGAAGTTATTGGTGTCAGTGACCTTGCAAATGCTATGTCTGAAAGAGTAGCAGATGTAATTAAAGAATTAATGAAACTCGGTATTCTTGTTAATGCTAGCCAAGTAATTGATGCTGATACGGCAGAATTAGTTGCAACAAATTTAGGACATACAGTAAAAAGAGTTCAAGAATCAGATGTTGAAAATGTTTTAATTAGCAATGATAAGATTGAAGATTTAAGAGCACGTGCACCAGTTGTTACAGTAATGGGACATGTTGATCACGGTAAAACATCATTACTTGATGCTCTAAAATTTACAGATGTTGCTGCAGGTGAAACTGGAGGAATTACTCAACATATCGGTGCTTATAGAGTAACTCTTGCAGATGGTAGAGCAATTACTTTTATTGATACTCCTGGACATGAGGCTTTTTCTGAAATGCGATCAAGGGGTGCTAGAGTAACAGATATAGTTATTATAGTAGTTGCAGCAGATGATGGGATCAAAACGCAAACCATTGAAGCAATTAATCATGCAAAGGTAGCTGGTGTTCCTATAATTGTTGCGATTAATAAGATTGATAAACCTGATATTGATATTGAGCGTGTAAAAAATGAATTATATCTTTACGAAATTATCAGTGAAGAGGCAGGTGGTGACGTTATGGTTATTCCAATCTCAGCATTGAAGAAAATTAATCTAGATAAACTTGAAGAGGCAGTTTTATTAATTGCAGAAATGCAAGACTTAAAAGCAAGTCCTTTTGGAGCTGCTGCTGGTGTTGTAATTGAATCAAAAATTGAAAAAGGAAGAGGAACATTGACTACTGTATTAGTGCAACGTGGTACTTTAAGAAATGGTGATATTATAATAGCTGGAACTTCTTATGGTAAAGTTAAAAAGATGACTAATGATAAAGGGCTGGAAATATTGGCAGCAACACCTTCTGTCCCTGTAGAAATTCAAGGTTTAAATGAAGTACCTTTTGCTGGTGATAAATTTAATGTAGTACAAAATGAGAAACAAGCTAAAGATATAGCAGAATATAGAACACGTATTGCTAAGGAAAAGAAAATATCTATAGCGTCACGCTCAAGTTTAGAAGATTTATTTTTAAAGGCTTCTGGTAGTAGCAAGGTTAAGGAATTACCTTTAATAATTAAAGGTGACGTTCAAGGTTCAGTTGAAGCTATTGCTAGTAGCTTATTGAAATTACCTAATGATGAAATAAAGCTTCGTATACTTCATAGTGGTGTAGGGCCAATAACTGAATCAGATGTATCACTTGCACATGTTTCCTCAGCTATTATTGTTGGCTTTAACATTAGAGCAGGCGCAAATGTTTTAGCAGTTGCAGAGAAAGAGAAAGTTAATATTAGATATTATAGTATAATATATAATTTAATTGATGATATAAAAGCCATTATGAGTGGTATGCTTGATCCAGTCATTAGAGAGCAATATATTGGAAGTATAGAAATTAGACAGGTATTTAATATTACTAAAGTCGGTAAAATTGCTGGTTGTTACGTAACTAAAGGAATTATTAAGAGAGGATCAGGTGTACGCTTGTTGCGTGATAATATAGTAATACACGAAGGAAAACTCAAAACCTTAAAACGTTTTAAAGATGAAGTAAAAGAAGTGAGAGAGGGGTATGAATGCGGTATAGCTTTTGAAAATTATGAAGATATAAGAGAAGGTGATGTAATCGAAGTATTCGAACTTATTAAAGAACAGAGAAGATTATAGTAATTAATAATTGCTTATAATATTTTTACTTTTTATCAATGACTTCGTAGTTTTCATTTGCAATGAATGATGAAATGGGTATTCACATAACAATAACAATACAGATTAAATCACAAAATAACTATGTCTTCTATATCTAACAAATGATTTTCATTTTTTCTGTATTTCCTGTAAATAAAGGTAACTCATGAGAATATAAGTTATTAAATTAATCTTTGGATATATATCTTTTATCATCAAAGATTTTGTTTTGTAATTCAGTTATTATATCACCTATTGTTGATAAATTAGTACTATTAGCTTTAGTAATTTAATTGTCATAATTATTTCTTTATGATTAATTACAAGATGTAATGAATACTCTATAGATTCCCTATAACTGCTTATTGCTATTTTAACAAGATTACCAAATATTTAATTATTACTTGTAAGTTTTGTGTAGTATATAGATAGTTTAGTTGAATCAATAAAGTAAGCAGCAGTATCTTTCTCTCTAAATAGTTGCGACATCATAACAAGCGGTAG
>NZ_BTGX01000003.1:0-15189 GCF_057543435.1 Candidatus Rickettsia mendelii
TTTCAAGCGCTGTCATTTGTAAGTACAATAAATCATATGGGTAGTGGGGTGGTATTATAAACATGGTATCATTTATAGAGAATAAGAAGAGATTATTAACAGAGTGTTAAAGTATAAGAATATTATATGGGTTCAATATCATGCTTTGAAGATCTTAGATAGGCTTAGATGGTACTGGAAACCTAAATTTAGAATTTAGTTGGAGGATTGATAAAACATATGTTTAAAGTTAAGAGGTAAGTAAGAATATCTATATAGAATTTTAGATAAGAATGGAGATGCTATCAATTTTATTTACTTCTGCTTGTACTACTCTAATAAGTAATACTAATGCGGCTAAGAGTTTCTTAAATCAAGCTTTGAAAGCTATCTATTGAATATTCATATCGCAAAACAATTAACATCGAAAAAAACCTAACCTACATTAGAACTATCGATTAACTAAAATTAGAAAAGAAATATATGAAAAACTGAAAGCATATGCACATTAAATTTAAATAACATTATTTAAAATCTGATGAATATGAAAGCTCAAGGTATTTACGCTGAAATATTATTACTGACAACTCATTAGCTTGTTAAAAAGATTCTTATAGTTCTAACTATAATTCTACTTATTATTTATTTGTGATAGTGCTGAACCAGCATGTTTTATTAAGAAGCTTTAAAGCTTTTGTTTAAATAATTATGAAGAAAATTTTTATCTAAATCAAGCTTAATAAACTTAAACTTTTCTCTTTCAAGATTTTTTATATTTTACAATTCTAGAAATAACGACTACAATGAGGAAGATAAAAATATTTATTAGTACAATGTGTCAATATATTGGATTGGTCAAACATTGGTTTGACAAGATTTAGTTAATACCCTTTATTAGTAGCAAAATTTATTTCCCTCTCAGACTTAATAAGTTAGTGTTATCTAATATTACGATAATAAAAGTAAAAATAATTATAAAAGCATAATATTATTAATTGATATTTGGTTACACAGCCAAGTACTTTATACTCTTCTAAATTTTGTACAATAATTGCTCTATAAACAGTTTATTATATTTTTTCTCTAGACATATTATTATTTTATCAATGCTTTGTAGATCAAATAAATTATACTCCAAATTTAATAACCAAGTAATAGCAAGTATTAAATCTCTATATAACGCTAAAATAGCTCATGATAGTTTTATTGCTGTGTTATTTCTTATAATTTTTTTAATAAATGACATTAAAGTAATAAGCGTAATAAATAAAGAAATATAATAATTATTTATATCTTCAATACGCTGTTTATTACCATTTCATATGGCTTTATATCCGTTATAAAAGATTTTTAATATTAATTAGGTATGATCACAATCACTATGAAAATCATTTACCTGACCTAATAAGGCAATTCTATATATTAGTTTAGTTCCTCAGTATTTTGTTCTATTGATTCATAATTATAATCTTTACAATAAAAATAACCTTGTTTTAAACTCTGAAATTGTTCAACTAGTGCCTTTTTATCAATAATATTTCTATAAGAATCAACATTAGCATATCTACTATTTTTTTCTTCTACTCAAAAGTAATCTATATATTCTCTAGGATCTTTTGAAAAATTTAATATAAAATTCTAAAAGTTTTTCCTTGTTTTGCAATATCCCTCTCACTCTCCATAAGATTACTATCGTTCCTCTCCCAAGCTCGTTTCAATAACATTTCTAATACATTCTCACCTAATTCCTCATTCATTATTAATTTTTAATATCTTTGATTTATACCTATTGTATTCATCTTAAACTCTTGTTAAAGATACTACCTTCTTACATTCAAAACTTTATTTATCTGGAATCTTATATTCAATATTAAAAATTTCACTTTCTCACTCCTATGCACTAAATAATTTTTTAAACGCAGTAAGCTATGAACTAACTAGAAGCAATGCATTTTAATTCTTTAAACTTCTCTTGTAACTTCATGTATTATCTCTATGCATTAATTTTACTTATCTATATACTATATAATTTAGTTGGAAATGATTAAGTTATATAAAACTAATAATGGTTAAGATTTTTGCAAATTTCTTATTTAATGTAATAATTGAAAAAGTTATGTTCAATATTAAAAATAATTTGACTCTTTCAAAAAACTTTCTTAATATTTATTAATAATAATTAATACTCAAAAATTATGAAAATAGCCTTTATCTTCCCCGGGCAGGGATCACAAATGATCGGTATGGGGAAAGATTTTTACGATAATTTTAAACCTGCTAAAGAAACGTTTCAAATAATTGATGAGGTACTAGACAGAAAACTCACTGATATAGTTTTTAATGGTCCTTCTGAAGCACTTACATTAACAATCAATGCACAACCAGCATTAATGGCTGTGTCTATGGCAATAATAAATACCCTAAAATCTGAAACTAATAAAAGCATCAGTGAACTTTGTGATTATATTGCTGGTCATTCTTTAGGCGAATATAGCGCCCTTTGTACAGCTGGAAGCATTAGCCTACAAGATACAGCAAAGTTATTGCATGTGCGTAGCAGCTCAATGCAAAAAGCATGTCCTGAAGGCGTTGGCGCTATGGCAGCTTGTATCAATATACCACTGCAAAAAGTGGAAGAAATACTAGAAGAAGTTAATAAAATAGATCTATGCCAAATAGCTAATGATAATATTGAAGGACAAATAGTTATTAGCGGCAAAGTAAACGCTATCAATTATGCTATTAATGTAATTAAAGATTTAGGCTATAAAGCAATAAAGCTAAAAGTAAGTGCCCCTTTCCACTGTAGCTTAATGAAACCTGTGGAAAGCAAGATGCAAATAGCTCTTGATAACACAGTAATTAGTAAGCCACTAGTTCCGGTAATTCAGAATTGTACTGCAAAACCAGTTTTAGATCCTATAGAAATCAAACAAAATTTAATTTCCCAAATATATGAAAGAGTTAGATGGCGTGAAACCATAGAGCTATTTAATAAGTTAGAAGTTACTCATATAGTAGAAATAGGTGTGGGAAACGTGCTGACAAACATGCTACAAAAAATTAATCATCCATTTAAGTTAAGTAATATAGGTAATTTACAAGAATTACAAGATTTTTTATCAACTCCTAATTGATAAAATTTTTCAAAATTACTTAAATAATATGGCAATTAATCTTAATTTTTTAAACAATGTTGATATTTACAGGATATAAATTAATAAACCTATCAAGTACATCGCATGCTTCTCCATATTGAACAGCAGGAAATAGAATAAGCTTGCATCAATTCTGCTTGCTGTATCATTTCATTACCTGGATGTTGGTAAAAAACTCTTTTGAATTTGTCTGCAGCTTTTTTATATTATTTTTAATAAAACAATACCTTCATTATAAGGTAGATCAATAGGTTCTATACAAGCATATATTAAAGAAAATAGAACATGCGAATTTTTATTTAATAATATCCATCTTGATTACCTAAACTAAAATACGGTAAAAGCAATAAAAAATATGTTATGGAGTAATTTTAAAGATATATAAATCGAAAATTTATATAATTACGCAATATTGAAAAATAATGCAATGTAACTTTGAAGATTTTAATATTAATATATACTATACAGAAAAAGAATTAGAATATTTAGATTAATCTAGCAAGTGATATTAGAAAACTAAATAACTAGCTAGTATTATGCATATCAAGTATCGTTTAGTTTATGCATCAAATTTATTTTGCAAATTCTTTTACTTAGTGTACAATGTTTTAGCTATATGCGTTGAAAATTTAGATAAAATAAATTCTTTGATACCATTACACAGATATAATCCAAAACATTAACCTAAAGAATATAATAGTTTTATTAATATTGAAGCTATCACTTAGAATAAGTTTTTAGTTAAATAACAAAAATTATTTGATAATCTTAGTAAAGAATTATTCAGTATGTATAGTAGTAATGATTATATAGTAAAATTATTAATTTCAGATTCTAATTGTCTTAGTCTAGAAAAAAGAATCAGAATTATGATATAGGTAAGAGATAAATATGAAAACAATACTGCTTCTATTTACTGTATAACCAAACAATTTTCAATATCTGAAGAAACACAATAAATATTAAAACTATAGAAGTATATACTGAACATTTAAAAGGGCTTACTATTTGTTATTGTTATAGCGATAATGAAATCTTTATTGCATCTAGCAACTCTGTAAAATCATGAGCACTAGATTTTAACTGACATTTAAAAAATTCTAAAATAATTCTAGAAATTTTTCCTATTAGCTGATATAAAGTAAGCCCATAAATGGAGAGGTGGCCGAGTGGCCGAAGGCGGCGGTTTGCTAAACCGTTATATGGGGTAATACCATATCGAGGGTTCGAATCCCTCTCTCTCCGCCAGGTTGTCAGGACGATTTGCTATTTTTTAAGTTCATTAAACAGGATAATTAAGGTGTAATCAGTCTTTTCGTACCTCAATGTTAGGTTCAAGAATACAAAATTCTAAAATTCCTAACTGTTGATATCTATACTCTTCTAAAATTTCTTTATTTTTGTGTATTAAGACATAATGAGCATACAAGTATTACAACTGATAAAGCTAATAATAGCTCTGAATCATCTAACTATAGTAATTTCAACTAGAATAAGTAATCATAACGATGTATATAGCAGTGCTTTTTAGTTAAAGAAAACAACAAAAGTACTTAGACATGAATTAGATTATAATAACCTTTAAAATTGCTTTAAGTTTAATGTGCTTTGACCTAGTATTTTCATGATATAAATATCTATCTTAGCCTTGTTAAGAAAGAATATGATTACAATAGCAATGTTTATGCAAGAGTAATCATACTCCTTATACTTTTTGTGGTATAGTGTTTTTGGTACTCACAGAGTATTAACTTCCAAGCTTTCAATGAGCTTAAGAAAATAAATTATAAAATCTATTTTTATCGACCACAGCGTTTGTCTATAACTCGAACTTTACTGTTCTTAATGCTTTTAAAGCTGATGTTATCTTATCTCCTTTTTCTATATCTAACATTAGCTATCTAAAAGTATCAGTACAGTACTTTAAACATGATAAATAGTCATGGGTAAATTTTTACTAAGGTTCTAGTAGGCAATAAACTTATTGCTATTTGTAGATTGCAAAGTACAATATTTTTGTATTTTAAATAACATCTAACAACTTTAATAAGCATAGAAGATATAATAATACTATTATTCCACTATGCATAAGAAAATAAAATTCTGTAGAATCCAAACACAAGCAATAATTATTAAAACTCACTCCTAAATGTTTAAAAAGAGATAAATAGTTTACTATAAGATTTTTCCTCTTATTCTATTCTACTTTTTAATAATTCAAATATTTAGAGATCTTAATATTAAATTACCTATTTTCTAAGAAGAGCTAGTAATACCTGCACTTAAAACGTAGGCAAGACTATGCTGTGGTCACTGTTGACTCACATGAATCAGTTATGTTTCTCTTTTTCTATTCCTTTATTCTATAATTTTCTATAACAAATTATAAATCATCCAATTGCTATTTAAGCAATAGCACTAGATTTACCTTTTAAATTAGGCAATATTGAAACTAAATTTTCTATAGATATCTTCTATATTTTGTTTAGCATAGCCTGTATTTACTTCTTTTATAATTTACTCCTTCATTAATTTACACTTTATTAAGCAGTAATACTTTACTTAATAAGTGCATGATACATCTTATCAACTCTTTAAGCGTGAAATAAATTTATATGATTAAAAAACGTTAGAAAATAAAGAAAAGTGTTATTATATGGCTACTCAAATCGTCTTATTTCAAAAAACTATAGGTTGTGATAAAGCAACCTATTTTAAATATTATAAAGCTAGCCATTTTATAGATTGCCACATGAAGTATGTCACAGCGTTGTTACAGCTAAGAAAAGCTTATTACCTGTGTTAATCTGCATATACTAACACAGTTTGTTTTTGAGATACTGTAGTTAAGTCACGAAAAGTCTAACATTTGTAACGATATAAGGACACTATAACATCACTACTTACTGCAAAACGAAGAAACAATTTTATTAATTAATGATTCAATATTAATGGCTGATTGAGTATATCTTATTTCATCATTATGTGATAAATCCTCATCCTCGTTTCCTGGAATAATGGCAATATATTTACTACCAAATAGACCGCTTGTCACGACTTGCGCTTTAGAATCTTTAGGTATTTTAACATCATTATCAATATTTAGATATATATTCGCAAAAAAGCTACTTGGGTCTAAAATAATTTTCTTTACACTACCGATTTTTATACCTGAAATCATCACACTGCTTCCGACTACTATGCCTTCTGCACTCTGAAAATTAGCAGTTATTTGATAACCTTCTGAGCTAGTTACAGAGCCACCTATTTTATAGGCAAAAATCAAAAATAGAAAAGCAATAATTAATACTGCAGAACCGACAATTGTTTCAATGGTATTCTGTTTCATTGTTTTTTATACTATAATTAACTATGGTTGCCATCTATTATATTTAAGATTTGATATTCTCAGCGATTTTTGAGCTATTTTACTATCTTTTTGCCTTGAAAAACTCTTAATATTTTCTGGCACATCATGTGCTAAATGATGTAACCAAGCATGCCAGCTTGGTGGAATTCCTGTAGGTTCATTCGCACGTTTATAAATAACAAATCGCTTTGGACGGCCTAAATAATCAATATCACTACTTTCATAATATTGATTTAAAAATTCATCTTCCCCTACTTTTTTATGAAAAAAAGTAATAAAAAACTTATCTATGCATGACATTTCAAAATTTCTATAGCGGTTTGTTTACCCTGCTGTGCAAGCCTATCAGCAATAATATTATCAACATTACCTGCATGCCCTTTCACCCATTGCCAAACAATAGTATGTTTAAGCAATTCTGCGTACAGATTTTGCCATAAATCAGCATTCTTAACAAGTTCATTGTTGCTTTTACACCAGTTATTCTTTATCCAATCATGAATCCAATCATTAACTCCTTGTTGAAGATACTTACTATCAGTATAAATCTCAACATTACAAGACTTTTTTAAACTTCTTAATGCTTCAAGTGCTGCAGTAATTTCCATACGGTTATTAGTCGTATCTAAATCATATCCAAATATTTCTTTACTAGTGTCATTAAATTTCAATAGAGCGCCCCAACCTCCTGGACCAGGATTACCTGCACATGCGCCATCAGTATATATCACTACTTTTGATATGTTCTTTTCCAATATTTTAATTCCCCCAGTAATTGATAAGAAATCTTATCCATGATATGCGAGTTATCTAGGCTTAATAGTTTTACTTTTAGAAGAATTACGAAATTTATCCAACATTATAACATTCGGATTTGGAGATAATAAAGTCCTATCAATTTTATCATTATCTATTGCTTCTGAAAGCTGCTTCTCTATTTTTAACATTTCACTTTGATAATTCTCTTGTACATTTAACAGCTGATTAAAAGTTAAGCTATAATTATTATTGGAATCAATAAAGCTAATAAGTGCATCAAAAGGTATATAAATTATTTCCTTAACACCATTAAAACTTACTGTTAAGGAAAAGCCTGTATCGTTTACTATTAAACTTTCAAACTGATGTTGCAGTACTATTGTTATCTGTTCTGGATACGCTTGTTTAACTTTTAAAGGTAAAATTACCTTAGGATTATCAGTTCTATATGATATATATATTAATTGATCCCAATACAAGTTTTCATGCTGGATTTTTGTTAGAACTTTTTTCACAAATTCTAACATAGATTCATTAACAAACTTTTTATATTCAGTATTCATGTCAATATAAAAGATAAAATATATATGAGGGTTTTTCTGTTGCCCGGCAAACCCCCAAAGCCGCGTAGGATTAGGCTACAGCTAAAGCTGTAGCTCCTACGTAACGATTATTATCGTTTGCGTTTCTTTTGTTTTGACCCGTAAGGCAAAGCCGTCGGCGGAATCATCCCGAGTAAAAGCAATTTTTTTATTAAGCACGTCGATCCTATTTCGCCCCCCAAATTACTCTACATTTATTTTATGGTGGAGGCGTCGGGCACTGCCCCCGAGTCCGCAACCTCTATTCTAAATTACGTTTATTACTATAGCTTTATTAGCACTAAGCATTATGTCTTAATTTTATTAAAATGTAAAGGTTTTCTAGATTTATATTACAAATAAACATATAATTAATATTTAATTTAAGTACAAATTATTTTATGTTACCAAATATTGGAATTATTGCAGGCAAAGGTTCTCTACCATATTTAATAGCTAATAATTATATTAAGCAAGGTGGTAATTGCTATATAGCTGCAATCGAAGGTGAGACTGATATAGATTTAATTAAAAATTTTGAACATAACACTTTTAAAATTGGTATGGTAGGTGCAGTTATTAATTATTTTCAAAAGCATAATATACAAAATTTGATTTTTATCGGTAGCATTAATAGACCAAATTTTAAGAACTTAGCTGTAGACAAAATAGGTAGTTTACTACTTCTTAAAATAATTAGACAAAAAATTCGAGGGGATGACAATTTGTTAAAAATAATAGCAAATTTTTTTGAAAGTTATGGTTTTAAGGTAATATCAAGTAGCGAAATATACAAAAATCAACAATGTGATAGTAATATTATAATGAATGCTTATCCTTCAAACTTAGATACAAAAGATATAGAACTTGGAATAAAATTATTAAATCATTTAAGCAGATTTGATGTTGCTCAGTCGGTTATAATTGAAGATGGCTATATACTTGGCATAGAGGCTGCCGAAGGCACAGATAATTTAATAGTGAGATGTGCAAGCTTGCGTAAAGAATCTTGTGGCGGGGTATTGATAAAGCTTCCTAAATTAGGTCAAGATGATAGGTTAGATATACCAACTATAGGTCCTAATACTATACGAAATCTTGCTAAATATAATTACAGAGGTATAGCAATTCAGAAAAATAACGTGATTATAGCTGAAGAAGAATTAACTATAAAACTTGCTAATGAATATAAAATTTTTATAACTAAATGTTAGCAATAGGTATTACCGGTAGCTATGCATCGGGGAAAACTTTTATTTTAGATTATTTAGCTGGTAAGGGATATAAAACTTTTTGCGCAGATAGATGCATAAAAGAATTATATCAAGATTTGAGATTACAAACCCAAATCTTAAACTTATTACCTAAACTTGAATCTTTTGATCTCAGGCAAATTAGTAATTTAATTTATAAAAATGATATTGCTAGAGAAAAACTACAAAATTTTATCTATCCGTTATTAATAAATAAACTAATTTTATTTAAAAAAGAAAATGCTTACTCCAAATTTATTTTTGCTGAAATACCATTACTTTTTGAAGCTCATTTTGATAAATATTTTGATTTTGTCGTAACAATATATTGTTCTGAAAAAATAAGAATTAAACGAGCAATAACTAGATCCTCATTTGATCCAGAAATTTATAAAAAAATAAAAAAAATTCAGCTATCACAAAAGAGCAAAAAAGCAAAATCAGATTTTGCTATAAATAGTGGTGTTAATATGTTAAGATTAGAAAAACAAATAGCTAAACTAATAAAATATTTGGAATGTCGAGCTTAAGAGAAATAATTTTAGATACCGAGACTACTGGACTTGAACCACAATACGGTCACCGTGTTGTGGAGATCGGTGCAATTGAGATGATAAATAAGGTATTAACAGGAAAACATTTTCATTTTTATATTAATCCTGAACGAGATATGCCATTTGATGCTTATAAAATTCATGGTATTTCTAGTGAATTTTTAAAAGATAAACCACTATTTCATACTATTGCAGATGATTTTTTGAAATTTATTGCAGATAGCAAACTTGTTATTCATAATGCTCCTTTTGATATTAAGTTTCTTAACCACGAATTATCATTATTAAAAAGAACAGAAATTAAGCTTTTAGAACTATCGAACACAATTGATACTCTTATTATCGCCAGAAGCATGTTTCCAGGTTCAAAATATAATCTTGATGCTTTGTGTAAAAGATTTAAAGTCGATAATTCAGGACGACAATTTCATGGAGCACTTAAAGATGCAGCATTACTTGCAGAAGTTTATGTCGAGCTAACAGGTGGTAGGCAATCAGCTTTTAGTATGATTGATAAACCTGCTAAGATAAATAATTTAACAACTAATCGCCTAGATAATCAAACAAAGAGAACTACTATTGTTATTAAACCTACTAAAGAAGAACTACAAAAACATAAAGAGTTCCTAAATAGGACTTTAAAACCAGCCTAAATTTAACCATGAATAAAAAAATTTCTTTGTACTTATCACCTTTATAATACTTATCTCCTTAGGTTTTTAGCAACTTAATATTTTTTTTAAAAAGCTATTTTTAGCGCCAATGCTATCTCCAAAACAATTAATTTAAATGAACTTAACAGTAATCTAATGTACTATAAAGTAAAAATCGCCAGACATTTTCTATCTTATAAAGACATATATTTATATGGCAGATTTTCAACAACAAATAAAAAATACGGTTACTACTAAGTTACACCTTTTAAAACTTTAGAATGTCAAACTGTTTTAGTAGCACAAGGTTGGTTTAGTAATCGCAATAAAAACATTATTGTGCAAACACAGCAAGCAAGCATGAAATTATTCGTATTAATACGCCATCTGTAAAAACTCATGACTACTTACCTGCTAACGATATTAAGAATAATATGCGGTGAATTTTAGATTCAAAAAAGGTTCTAAGGTTAAATCTTGAGAATTTTTATCTTATCCAAGAAAGAAAATACATAAGTAGTTTAGATGTTTTATTACTGCTTTCGATAAATCATCTAGCAGAAATTAAAAACGATCATCTAGCATATGCCATAACTTAGTTTGGACTTGCTATTTTCTTAATTATAATTTACATAATTTATAGCAAAAACAATTAATTATAAAATGAGTAATCTACAAAGACAAGCTTCTGATCCGAATTACTCTGTTTGGGTATCTGCATCTGCAGGTACTGGCAAAACCAAAATTTTAACTGATAGGTTTTTACGCTTATTGATTAAAGGAGTAAAATTCGACAATATTTTATGTCTTACTTTTACCAACGCTGCTGCCATAGAAATGCATTCAAGGATTAGCAATAAGTTAAAATATTTTGCTTCTTGTGATGTAGAAAAGTTAGAAGAAGAACTCTTCTTAATGACCGGTAACAAACCACTTGCCTTAGAGATAGAAAATACAAAAACTTTATATAATAAGTTTCTAAATAGTAATAAGCCCTTAAGTATTCATACGATTCATTCTTTCTGTCAGAAAATTCTTACAATTTTTCCTTTAGAAGCAGGTATAACACCAGAATTTCAGATTCTTGAAGAAACAAAACTACAAGATATTTTTTTACATATAAGAAACGAGATTTACCTAAGTAATGAATATAATGATTTAATAAAAAGCTTGCTTAATCGCTTTCATGAAATGACTTTGCAAGATATTTTTAACGAAATAATAGAGCAGAAAATTAAATTTAAGAGATTATTTACAAATAAACAGGTTCAGGAGGAAATATCTACTATATCCAAACTCATTTATAGAGAGGAATCATACAGAAACACTGCATCTCGATCCGTATTATATACACAAATACGTAAAGATTCGAGTATTGGATCGTCTTACAAATTACCTCTAGAGGTAAAATTTCAAAAGAAGTCTAATAAAAGACTAGCATTAAAAGCATTAAACAATATTTATGATATTGTAGAAAATTTATTTGCAGAATATGATTTAGAGATAAAGGCTCAAGAATTTTTCTTTACTAAAGATGGGAAAAAAAGAAAAAATATTCTATCGAACAAACTAAAAAAAAAGCATCCTAATTTGTTATTAGAATTAGAAAAAATAACCTCAGAAGTTTATAAGTTAGATGAGATACGTCGCATTGAAGAGGTAGAATATCAAACTAATTTACTTACTAATCTTGCTTATATTATTTTAAAAAAATATGACTTATACAAAAAAGAAAATAATTCACTTGATTATGATGACTTAATTTATTACACCGAAAAACTATTTAATAATGAGACTGTATATGAATGGTTACTACACAAGTTTGAGAGTGAAATAAATCATATTCTTGTCGATGAAGCACAAGATACAAGCTATGAACAATGGAAAATTATTAGTACTTTAATAACCGAATTTAATGTTGCAAATAAAATAGATAATAGTATTTTTATAGTAGGTGATGAAAAGCAATCTATCTTTAGTTTTCAAGGTGCTGATCTAAATAATTTCAGCTTAGTAAATGAAAAATTAAAAACAATTCTTACTAAGACTAACAAAAAATTTAAAAATATTACACTCAAATATTCATATAGATCTTGCTTCGAGATTTTAAGATTTACTCACAGCGTTTTGAAAAATATAAAATCTGATCACCCTACTTTATTCCTTTCAGATAACCCATTAATTTTATCATTTCGCAGCAATAATTTTGGTCATAGAGGCTCAGTAACAGTCTGGCCTTTAGTAACTTCTGAAAAACAAGAAGAACTTTTTTGGGCATTACCGCAAGATTATAAAAATTCTAAATCAGCAGCTGATCTACTCATAGAAAAAATTGTAAATTTCATTAAAACAAAAATAACAAACAAAGAAATTTTACCATCCACTGCTAATGTGATATCTGAAAAAGACTTTATGATCTTGGTCCAGAAAAGAGATGAATTTAGTAATAACCTTATAAAAGAGCTTAGCAAAGCAAAACTTAAAGTTGAAGCAAGTGATAGAATCGATCTCAAAAAAAATTTATTAATCATGGATTTAATTGCCATAGCTAAGTTTGTCTTACTACCTGCTGATGATTTAAACCTTGCAGCATTGCTTAAATCTCCAATTATTGGAATAAGCGAGCACCAAATATATGACTTTCTCTCAAATAAAAATAACCTTAGCCTATGGGATAATATATCTTTACACAAAAAGATATACCATAAATTAAATGCCTTCATTGAGATTTATAAAGTTTCAACTGCTGAAAATTTTTTTGCTTTATTAGTTAATAATTTAAACATAAGAGAAATCTTAAATGCTTACAATAGTGATGATAGTGACGATATGATAAATGAACTATTAACATTAAGTAGCAATTATGCAATTAATATAGATAACTCATTACAAGGATTCATAGCGTGGTTTGAAAATAATGACATACAAATTAAACGTGATATGGAGCATTCAGAAAAAATAAGAGTAATGACGATACATAGCTCTAAAGGGCTTGAAGCACCTATCGTCATATTATGTGATTCTACCTCTTTACCGACAAGTAGGAATAAATTTATTTGGAGTGATAATGGGCAAATGTACTTTTCGGCTAATGCTGCCGATACACCAGAGTTTTTGCAAAAATTAAAAGAAGCAGAAAAACTAAAAGATTTGCAAGAATATATACGACTACTTTACGTTGCAATGACAAGAGCTAAAGACTATCTAATTATATGCGGTTTTAGTAATAAATCTAATATCCCTAAAAATTGTTGGTATGAAATAGTAAAACAAGCCTTTGAAAAGGTATCATAATTTTATCACTACTTTATTATTTTTATATACTATATAGTGTAGTTATTAAAGTAGTATTCTTTTAGAAAATAAAGCAAAAATTAAAATATATAGGTTTAAGCAATTACCAATTTTGTATTTAGTAGTGTTAAATAGCAATATTGCTATTTAACATAAATAAGCAAGATATTAACGGCAAAATTGCTTTGCGTACATTATTCTTATGAAAAAAATAGTGCCATAAATGTAAATATAAAATGATAATTAAAGGCTATACTCCAAAATAACAGTTGTACATAATAGAAATATATTCCCAATAATAGTAGTAATAATAAATTTGAAGAAATTAAAATATAATATAAGTATTTATATACTCTAGCTAGGTAGTAAAAATACATTGATAAACTAATTTAAAACTATAAAAGTATACTAAATCTAGCTTAGTTTAAAAAATAAGAACTATCTGAATCTTTAAAGCTAAAACCCATATATCTAAAATTATTATAAAAAAATTGCTGTTTATAGTACCATTTATCAAAATAAAGCAGAAGAAGCTTTTGTCAAGTTGTAAAATTTAAACACTTGGACAATTTCATGATATTATAGAAATGAAAGAGTTAACTAAATTTAGTACTTCACTACTCAATAGTTATATAATTGGTTTTGTTTAACCAAAATCAACTTCATATACAATATCACTTAGCGATAGCGATCAAATATAATATTATTTACTATAAATAAAAAAATGGTCAATTTAGTATATTATTTAAGAATATTTAGAAACTATTCAGAATTTACCTATTGATATTGATAAATATTCATGCATTTCTAGATCTTTTTTATTAATGAATTGGCTATGCAAAATAAATTATTTAGATATGATGCCCCTTACTTAGAACGTGCTATAAGGCAAAGTGCTAAAATAAATATTTTCAATAAAGATATAATAAAAATTATTTAATAAGCATTTCAAACTAAATATCGATATTATCATGTCATTACGAATAGAAACTAGTATTATTGTTGCATGATAATAAATAAAAAAATAAGTTTCACAAAGCTTTTAAATTACTTCTTTCTAACACTTTGTATATGTTGATAATCTTGTTGCTCTTATTTTTCATGTACTCTGCAAAAAGTATCATATACTTAGGCATATTTCTTCATTGTCGAATACATATTTTTAAAATCAAAATACTATGTAACTCACACTCTATACTCTGTACATCTCTTAGTTCTTCTCCCTTTCTGCCTTCTAATATTCAAAGTTATTGACTCGCTGTTATTACTTATATATCCTATATATCCTATTTCCACTCAAGAATGATGCTAAACTCCATCATTAAAATAGAGCTAATCTTATAAACTTTTAAAATATGTAGGTTATAGCAGCAACTTAGTAATCAAGAAGTGCTTTTTAGTTGATAATAAAATTGATTTCTATGTTACTAAAAACTAATGATATTATGAGTTACAACATGGAAAATACACAAGAAAAACAAATAACAATATCTGAATTTAAAATTGACGAATATGAAGAAGAAAAAAGGCTAAAAGCTGAAGATTCACGAAAGCAACTTAAAGCAATATTAATAGCATTTGGTATTAC
>NZ_BTGX01000004.1:0-38426 GCF_057543435.1 Candidatus Rickettsia mendelii
ACAAGCGGTAGAACTAATCTTAGCCATATCTAGATTCTTTATCTGTAACTTAGCAATCTAAAATAACGTTTATATTTGTATGATAAATGATATAAATGGTGACCTTAAGATCTTTAATTATGGTGATAAATAAAAATATACTACTATAGTTGGTAACTTGCAAAGCTTTTAGTTTCTTTTTTTCTGAGGTTTTCTATATGTTAGTACTAATTTTGTTGCTTTCATTCTTTACATATACTTTGCAAAAAGTATCAAGTATATCTAATCTACTTTAGATGTATATTTCTTCATTGTTGAGTGCATATTTTAAAATCAAAATACTAAAATAACTTAACAATTAGTCTCTTATCCTCTAAATTCGTATTTATAATGTTCAGTAAGACCAGTACTTGCTTATAGTGTTTTTGCTATGTATTTTGGAATTAAATATACACAATTTAAATCATTAAAAAGTTCTGCATTATTAGTGAAGTATTTAGGTATATTTATGAAGTATAGAAAATCAGACCATTTTTGCATGGTATTATTAATTTTTATTTCAGTCAATGTACTTTCAATAAATTATGAAAATATAAGACTTGAATTTCAATAATTTAATTTTTATATATTTAAATATAGAATCAATTAAGGGTAATGATATGTCATACACACTAAAGAATGTTAAACTATACGTTTTAGCTTTAGTGGCTGCTATGTTATGTAGTAATATAACTCAAGCAGCACTAGATAATGAACGTGCAGTACTACTAAGTCAGCCTGTAGATTTAATAAGTAATCATATCTCAAATTTTGATAATTATTTCAATAATATATTGAAAAACAGCTTATCTTTTTATGAATCTAGCAGTATAAGGAGTAAGTTTATTACTAGTGATAATAAATATATTATTATTATGGAAGTGCCAGGTTTTGATAAAAGTCAAGTTAAGGTTAAAGTAAATAGTAATAAATTATTTGTTAAAGGAGAGACAAAAGGAGAAAGTAAAGCTGATGATTCAAATAATTACATGAATAAGAACTTTAATTATGTCATATCTTTATATGAGGACGTAGATCAACAAAATATTTCTTCAAATTTAAAAAACGGTATACTTACTATTACTTTACCGCGTATTAAAATTAAAGAACAAGAAGCAAGAGAGATACCGATTAATTAATCATATTATATTAAGGAGGTATGTATGCTGTTTAACTTAACCATGTATGAGAAATAAATTAGAAACAAGTGTAACGAGCTAATTAGAAATCAGATAGTATATTTGATGGTTTTTTAATGAATTTTACTCTTATCTATATCTACTATATCTTAGGAGGAGATATAGTTTCAAGGACTGAAATGCCTGAACTAGATAGCAGTGGTAGTTTAGAATTACCTGGTTTAAGTCAAAAGGATATGGGTAGTTAGGTGACAATATTCTTACTATTAAAGGATATAAAGAAAGAAAAATAAAAATTCTTAAATATGAATTAGAGGTATTATGGTTCTTTCTAGCGTTCAATAAATTTGCTTTTAAATATTAAGGAAGATGCAGTAGATGCTCAGTTTGAGAATTGTATGTTATACGTTATAATCCTAGAAAAAGAACAAGGAAAAGCTAGAAAAATTGAGATGAAATTCTAGGTTAGTGTGTTTGCTCTATAGGCTATCTAGTAGAAATATGTAAGCGAATCTATATAATGAAAAAATATGATAAGAAATAGTAGTTTACAAGAGAAGAGCGTAGGTGTTCTTTATATGGAAGAAAAAATATGGATCTAATATAAAGAAATATATCACAAGTTTATTTGATATACTTGATAATTTTTGCAAAGCATCTATGTAAGAATCACAATTGTTTTTTCATTGGAAAATATGATATTAGATAATGGAGGTCATATGAATTAGGAAGTCCACCTATGGTTTTTAAGAGAAACTCAAAGTGTAACGCCTGGGGGGGGGGCTGGGCGCGCCTTGCCAATCTACTATATAATACATCAGCATATAAGAATAAGACAATAAAAAGTGAACTATAAAACAAAACTAATCAAGATATTTAAATATCAGAATTTAATGTTTTTAAAATAAAACCAATATAGCTTGGTAACTTTAATAATTTTTGTCTCAGTTTATTATCTATTCCTAGAATTCCAAATTTCCTATCAACTAAAAAACCAATTAACTTAATTCTATGGATAAAAAAGTCGAGATTTAGTTGCTATACGGTATTGATCTAATTTGTTTACAACGTAAAAATATAGAAAATTTTTTCGGATAATCATTGTTTTTATCTAAAGATTCTTGTAACATATTGTTATGTGCTCTGGCATTAAATAAAATCGTTAGATGGCCTTTCTAGCTCTTCATTAGTCAAATCAGATTGCTAAGTTTCTTAGCTGCTACTTGCTGAGTAATCTCTATACGAAGTCTCCTATTATATCAGATTTAATTAGCACTTTTGTATAAGAATATCTTGCTGATAGAACGCGTATATATTTTATATTCTTAAATCTATATCAGGATTTTCATTTGTATAAATATTTTGTATTTCCTAAATAAATTTTTATAATTTTTCATATTAAAACGTAATAGTCATACCGTGAATTGATTACGGTATCTAAAAAACTATAACACAATCTTATTTATATATTTCTTGTAAAGCAGTATGACACCTCGAAAAATATAAATTTATCTTTTACCGCCCGCATTCATCGCTAAACTTGCTGAAACAAATCCTTCAAGGTCGCCGTCAAGTACACCTTTAGTATCATAAGTTTCGTAATCAGTGCGTAAATCTTTCACCATTTGATATGGTTGAAGAACATATGATCTAATTTGATACCCCCAGCTATTATCAGTTTTAGCAGCATTTTGCTCATTAACACTGTCAGTACGTTTCTGCATTTCAAGCTTATAAAGTTTTGCTTGTAGCATTTTCATTGCTTGAGCCTTATTTTTATGTTGTGATCTATCGTTTTGGCATTGTGTTACTATACCTGTAGGTAAATGAGTGATCCGTACAGCAGAATCAGTAGTATTAACATGCTGCCCTCCAGCACCTGATGATCTAAAAGTATCAATCCTTAAATCCTTATCTTCAATAGTGATTGCTATATTATCATTAATTTCAGGATATACCCAGCTACTTGCAAAGCTGGTCATTCTTTTTCCTGCTGCATTAAACGGGGAGATACGAACCAATCTATGAACGCCAGATTCAGTTTTAAGCCAACCATAAGCACGTTTACCTATTATTCTAATTGTGCATGATTTAATACCCGCTTCTTCACCGTTAATTATATTAATTATCTCAGTTTTAAAACCAAGTCTTTCAGCAAAACGCAAATACATACGCATCATAATAGATGCCCAGTCATGGCTTTCTGTACCTCCAGCACCAGCATTAATCTCTAAAAAGCAGTTGTTATTATCAGCTTCATCTGAAAATAAACATTCCATTTCAAATTTTGCAGCAATCACACTCAAATTTTGCAAATCTTGTTTAACATATAAAAGTGTTTCTAAGTCATTTTCAGCCTCAGCTAATTCTTCAAGTTCTAGAGCATCTTTTAAATTGGATTTTAGTTTATTAAAAACATTTAATTTTTCTTCTAAAATGCTTTTTTCTTGTAAAAGTTTTTGAGCGTTAACTTGATCAACCCATAAATTAGGATTAGCTGTTAATTCTTCTAGTTCTTTTAGTCTATTAGTTGAAGTGTTAACGTCAAAGTGACCTCCAAAGTAATTCTAAAGATTGTTCAATTTTCTTAACAAAATTTTCTATTTCAACTCGCATGATTTTTTTCCTACTGTAAAAATTTATTTTATATGGTATATCTATAACAAAATTAATACTATATACAATGAATAATCAAAAGTTTATCAGAAATTTTTCAATAATTGCTCATATTGATCATGGTAAATCTACTTTAGCGGATAGGTTAATCGAATATTGCGGTGGCTTGCAGGCTAGAGAAATGAGTCAGCAAGTCCTTGACTCTATGGATATAGAAAAAGAGCGAGGTATAACCATTAAAGCACAAACCGTAAGACTTGTATATAAAGCTAAAGATAATAATACCTATTATTTAAATTTAATGGATACTCCTGGGCATGTTGATTTTGCCTACGAGGTTAGTAGATCGCTTGCTGCTTGTGAAGGTTCATTATTAGTGGTTGATAGTACGCAAGGAGTAGAGGCGCAAACACTGGCAAATGTCTATCAAGCTCTTGAGAATAATCATGAGATTGTACCTGTGCTTAATAAGATTGATCTGCCTGCTGCTGAACCTGAGGAAGTTAGAAAGCAAATAGAGGATATAATAGGGCTTGATGCAAGCGAAGCAGTTTTAATATCTGCTAAAAGTGGTATAGGAATTAGTTTGGTTTTAGAAGCGATAGTAACAAAACTTCCTGCACCATGTGAAAGTAATTCTGATATTTTGAAGGCTCTTTTAGTTGATAGTTGGTATGATCCATACCTTGGAGTAGTTATTTTAGTACGAGTTATTGACGGTGCCTTATGTAAAAATATGCGTATTAAAATGATATCAACAAATTCGGTTTATACAGTAGAAAATGTTGGGTATTTCACTCCTAAAAAACATATTTCTGATGTTTTATATGCTGGAGAGATTGGCTTTTTCACTGCTTCGATAAAGCAGGTAGCGGATTGTAGAGTTGGGGATACTATTACTGATGAGAAGAAACCTTGTACAGATGTACTATCTGGGTTTAAGCCAAATTTACCTGTAGTGTTTTGTAGTCTTTATCCAACTGATAGTACAGAGTTTGAACATTTAAAGGATTCGCTTGCTAAACTGCGTCTTAATGATGCTAGCTTTGAATATGAGATGGAAAGCTCTTCAGCGTTAGGAGTAGGATTTAGATGCGGCTTTTTAGGGTTATTACATTTAGAGATAATTCAGGAACGTTTAAGTAGAGAGTTCGATTTAGATTTAATTACTACTGCACCAAGTGTGGTATATAAAATCCATATGCATGATGGTAAGAGTTTAGAAATTCATAATCCAGCTGATTTACCAGATTTGCAGAAAATCGGCTCAATGGAAGAGCCATGGATTAAAGCCATTATTATAGTGCCAGATGAGTTCTTAGGTACAGTATTATCACTCTGTATTGAAAAAAGAGGTGTGCAGTTAGATCATAGTTATATAGCAAATAGAGCTAGAATAGTCTACAAGTTACCATTAAATGAAATAGTATATGATTTTTATGATCGCTTAAAAAGTTGTTCAAAAGGCTATGCAAGTTTTGAATGGCAAATGGATAGCTATGAACATTCTGAACTTGTTAAACTTGGAATTTTAGTTAATGGTGAAGTTGTAGATGCATTTTCAACAATTGTACATCGTTCGCGTGCTGAGCAGCGTGGTAGAGCGTTATGTTTAAGGCTAAAGGATCTAATACCAAGGCAGCAGATCGATATAGCAATTCAAGCTACTATAGGTAGCCGTATTATTGCACGTGAAACTATTAAAGCTTTGCGTAAAGATGTATTATCTAAATGTTACGGAGGTGATATAACACGTAAACGTAAGTTACTTGAGAAACAAAAGGCTGGTAAAAAGAAGATGAGACAATACGGAAATATTGACATTCCACAATCAGCTTTTATTGCTGCTTTGAAAATAGGTAATGAGTAGTTGTGCGACTTGATAAGTTTTTATCATGGTTTAAAAAATATTTGCAATTTCATTCTTATATAGGTAGCAATTTAGAAAAATGAAATAAATTTTAAAATTCTAAATTTATCTTTAATGTTTCATGAATTACCACTGTTGCTGGAATGACGTAAGAGCTATGCAACAATGCCATGACTAAAATGAGCATGGCGATTGGTAGAATAGAAAGAATACTAAAAAGTTAGCATTTTTTACTGGATTGCTTGTCAAAACTTAAAACAGTTTCTTTTAGCTAATAGTGTTAAAAACTGAACTATTTAATAAGTTTTAGAAGAAAATTTATGGCAGACCATTACCTTATATTTCACCAGAACAAATTTTATTTGAAGAATTTATAGAGCATATAGTTTTAACATTTGACCATAATTCTATTACAACTATGGAAAGTAAAATATTCTTTATGTTTTAGGATGAGTTTGTATAAATAGTAATCCTTAGAATCTTTGCATAGTTATAAAAAATACTATAAGCTAATAACTTTGAAAGGCTTAACATTACTTTCCATTTTACGCTTTCTACCTACAGGTACTATATTGCTTTTTCTATTTTTCATATTTATTACTAGCGCAGATAAAGTTTAGAAAAGCTTTTGCTTAAGAGAAGACAATTAAAGGACCATCAATATGAATTGAGTAATGTAACTAAAAGTTGCGGTGCAGTAGAAGATAAGCTACCTATACATATGAAATTTTAAAAGCATGACACATAAAAAAAGAGATTTGTTAAATTTTGTATTTTTGAACCTAACCTTGAGAAGCAGAAAGATGCACTGTACTTATGCCTTCTTGTCTTGCAAAATTGAAAAAACAGCAGATTATATAATATGGCTCCTCGAGCTGGATTCGAACCAGCGACTGAACGGTTAACAGCCGTTTGCTCTACCGCTGAGCTATCGAGGAAGAAACTACTATCTAAAAATTTTTAGATAACTTTTTATAACAAATCTTTCGTATAACGTCTAGCCTTTTCTTTATATAAATAACAAAAATTATAAAATAAATAATGATAGTTTTAATTTAAGTTAGCATGCCTATTTACTTGAGCATTCATAATAAGTCCAAAGCCTATTAGCATTGACACCATCATTGTACCGCCATAAGAAATAAATGGTAGAGGTACACCTACTACAGGTAGTAAACCCATAACCATAGCTATATTAATAAATACATGACTAAATAAAATAGAAGTGATACCTATTACCATTAATTTACTAAAAGTTTCCCGACAATTTGCAGCAATTAACAAAGAAATAGTTATCAGTAAAAAATATAATATTAGTAAAAATATTCCTCCTATAAAACCAAATTCCTCAGCAAAGGTAGCAAAGATAAAATCAGTTTGATGTTCCGGAAGAAAATCCAAATGGCTTTGACTACCCTTATTTAATCCTCGTCCGAATAGGCTACCAGAGCCTATAGCAATCTTGGACTGAATAATATTATAGCTAGCGCCTAACGGGTCATGTTCAGGGTCTAAAAAAACCATAACACGCTTTTTTTGATAATCGTACATCATGTTCCAAGCAATAGGTAAACTAATAAGCATTGCTATGCCAAGCATTATAAAATATTTTATTCTAAATCCTGCTGCAAAAAATATAATAGATGAAACAATTAAGACTATCATTCCTGTGCCTAAATCTGGTTCTCTAATTATTAGAAAAGCTGGTATTAATAGTGCTATAATTGGTATGATAACTTTATGGGGTTTTGTAAGATCATAAATTGTTAGTGAATGGAAATATCTAGCAAGCATTAGTACAATAGCTATTTTTATTGGTTCAGAAGGCTGCAATTTAACTATGCCAATATCTATCCATCTTTTACCACCCATTGCTGTTGATCCAAAAAGTTCTACAGCTATTAATAAAGCTAATACAAAAAAATAGAAAATATAAGATATTTTAAAAATGATTCTTAAATCAAGTAATGCAATAATTATAGATATAGGTAAGAAGATACAAAAATTTATAATTTGTTTGTAAGCCCAAGGATGTAGATCACCTACTGAAGCAGAATAAAGCACAATAAATCCAATACTGCAAATTAAAGTAATTAGTAAAATTAAAGTAATAGGTAGTTTTTGTAGTTGTTCAAAATGATTTTTATGCATTATCATTACTTATCTATATTTTCGTTGTATCCAGAAAAATACCAAAATTGTTCACTAATTTGTGTATATTATAAATAATAAACTTATATCTAATTTTTAGTCGCTCAGTTGATTGAAGATATTTTACCTATAAAAAATTTCTAATATTAGAGTTTTTATTAGTTTAAGTAATCTCAGATAGAATCATTATATTATTATTAAATAAAGTTTGTAGAATTATATCATTATCGCTGCAATAAAATGAGTTATTCTTATAAGCAAATTTGAGCTTATCTATTTATAGTAAGTAAATATAAAGCAGTATATATTATATCTTGAATACTAATATCTGGTTTAATTATGTTATAACGCAATTACTTACTTATTAAGTATTATTAAAGTCATAAGTTGATTAGTATATATGCTATCAAATGTAAAGAGGTTTGGGCTGCCTTCATCTTTTTAATTTTTATTAATGTTATCAATATTACTTTTATGTTATCATAATTATTTTTTCTAACAAATAATTAAGAGATTTTGACTATTTATATCACTAAACATATGTAATATCTGTATTTAGAAGTTTAAGATAAATAAGTAAAAAACTATTCTTAAGCCTTTATATTAAATATTTTGAAAATGAATATTAATTCATCAGCTACATCTTTAAGATAGTCAAAACGACCAGTGGCGCCTGTATGTCCTGCATTCATATTTATTTTTAATAATAGTGGATTATTATCAGTTTTATGAATACGTAATTTTGCTACCCATTTTGCTGCTTCCCAGTAACCTACACGTGTATCTGATATGCCACAGGTAACAAATAGAGCAGGGTAGTTTCTAGTTTTAACATTATCATAAGGAGAGTAAGATTTAACATATTCGAAATATTCCTTCTCTTTTGGATTACCCCATTCATTATATTCCATGAGAGTTAAAGGTAAGCTTTCATCTAGCATAGTATTTAGCACATCTACAAACGGTACATGCGCAATTGCTGCTTTGTAAATTTCCGATTTTTCATTAATCACATAACCAATTAACATGCCACCGGCACTACCACCCATTATTACTATATTCTGGTTACTTGTATATTTTTCTTTAATTAAAGTTTCACTGCAAGCTATGAAATCTTCAAATGTTCTTTTTTTAGTTAAGAACTTAGCTGTTTCATACCAATCATGACCTAGATCGTCACCACCTCTAGTGTGGGCAACTGCGTAAACAAATCCACGATCTACAAGACTAACTGCCATATTTCTAAAATTGACAGGCATTGCAATGCCATATGCGCCATAGCCCATTAAATATAAAGGGTTTGAGCCATCTTTTTTAAATAAGGATTTTTTATAAAATAAAGTTACTGGTATCTTATCATTGGCGAATATTCTTTCTATTTTGTATTCTTTAGAGTCAAAACCAGAGGGGATTTCTTGTTCTTTTAATATCTCTAGTTTATCACTATCAAAATCATATTTATAGGTAGTATTTGGTCTTGCAAGAGAGGAGTAATTGATTCTAATATCATCTTCTTCAAAGTTGCTTGAAAAACTTTTTGCTTGGAAATTTTCATCTGAGAAGTGTAGTATTCGCTCCTGTGAGTCATTAAAACGCTTTATTTTAATAAAAGGCAAACCACAGTCACGATAATTAAGAATCAGATAATTCTTGGTTATACCAAAATCATTTAAATATTTATTCTGTTCTTCTTTAACATAGTCATCATCCCAGCTAGTATCTTGAAAATTACTTACCGGGACTTTTACAACGCGGAAATTTTTAGCTTTATAATTAGTTTTAATGTAGAAATAATCACCGTTGTGTGCTATTTCATAGAATATTTTATTCTGTGTAGGTCTTACTAACTTTGGAGTAAAAAGATCATCATGCATAGAAATTACGTAAATTTCATTTTCATTATGATCACCAGAATTAATAAAGAGGTATTCATGGCTTGCTGACTTCCAAGCGCTAATAAAGTGCAGTGTGTTTTTCACTTCAAATATTAATTTGTCTTGAGAAGGATCATCTCCTAAACGATGGAACATTAATTTATCCCAGCGTAAATTTCTATTAATAGTAATATAAAAAAAGCCATTTAATTTTTCATGCCAAATTATAGAAGGGGCAATATCTTTTATCTCATCAGATAAATATTTTTTATCTTTGAGATTATATACTCTGATGTTATATTTTTCATTACCTGTAAAATCTACACTATAAGCCAATAAGTTTTGATCAGGAGATATTGAAATTTCAGCGACATTGGTAAAACTACCATTGGGAGTAAGAAGGTTAACATCTAATATTATCTCTTCATCTGCATTCAAACTTTGATATTTTCTACAATATATTGGGTAATTTTTATCTTCTTCTACTCTAGTGTAATAGTAGTAATCATTTTTCTTAACATGGACAGATTCATCGTCTAATTTTACTCGCCCTTTTAATTCATTGAAAATCTTTTCCTTATCACTTTGAAGATTAGCAAAGAAATTTTCTGTATATTTATTTTCAGCTTTTAGGTAATCTAGAATCTTAGAATTTTCTACATTTGGCCATTTGGAGTCACGTAGCCAATGATAATCATCACTAATTTTTTGTCCATGAATTTCAAAACTATAATTTTGTTTATCAGCGATAGGTGGTTTCATATTGTAAGATATTATAAAAGTTAAAGTTATAATCAGGCTAATTAATAAGAGTATTAGGATTTTATAAGTTTGCGTCATATTTTATTGATATTGCAATGTTATAATCAAACTTATTAATAGAAATAATACTATAAATATGGAAGTTTGTTGATTATGCCAAGCAGATATTGTACTTAGAATTTTATTAAAAATAACTTTGAAATTCAAATATTCTTTTTCATATTCTTTATTATCTATAGCAATATTATCTGTAGAAATTTTATATTTATGAATAATGAAATAGATCAATTTTTCTATAGCTTGATATAAATCAAAATTAATATTTTCTGTTGAAATACGTGGTATTTTTCTTAATATTAAAGCTAAAATTATAGGGATGGTTAACGTGTTTGTTATGTTAGATTTATCAAGATAAGGTATTTGAACTTTATAGAATAAGCATATTCCTAAAGTTATTGCGCAGAAGGAAATATAAATAAACATAATCAGTATATTATTTTTTCTAGATTTCTGTTTGCGTCGGAATGACAATGAGAATAGTTTGAAAGATAATAAAGCCTCTAAAAGCAATTCAAACAATATGGTAGAAGTGACTATTTTAGAAAATATCATAATATTATTTGTATCTAAAAGATCAGAAATTTCGTTTTTGATGTTAGAGGAACTAATAGGAAGTACAGATGTATATATTAATATACTAATTATAAATCCGCTTAATAGAATAGGGTTGCTTAGTGTCTTTTTAAGGTCTTGGTAATTTTTAATATCATATAAATCTTCTATATAAGTAAAATATAAAGCAAATAGTCCATTATATAATATATGTATGAATATAAAACTTGTAATAAGATTTGTTACAAAAATGGAGTTTATGCTTATAGAAGCTAATATAAAACCAAGTTGAGAAACAGTAATGTAGCATATTAGTCGTTTAAGATTTTTCTCAATTAGGCCAAATACTAACCCGTAGATGATTAATGATATTCCAAAAAACTTAAGTAGCTCAAGACCGCTAAATAATTTTAAGATTATAATTAATGTAACCTTAGTAATAAAACTGATTAAATAAATTATACCGCTACTTGAAGCTATAGGGTAGCAATTAACTATCCAGCCATTAAAAAGAATGGCTCCAACGTTAATTAAGCAGCCTGTAAGTATTAATATCGCTGGTAGTTCAAAGTTATGTACTGCCTCGGTTAAAGAAATGAAAGCTACATTACCTGTTGCTTGCACTAATAGACTGATGCCAATTAAAATTAATCCACTACTAAATAAATGTGTAAGAAAATATTGGCGAGCAAATTTTATTTTAAATTGATTACAAAGTATAATTATATAGGCAAAGATTGTCATAAATTCAAGAGAAATTATCATAGATATAAAATCAGCTGCAAATACACATACAATAGAAGATAAGCAATATAAAGTGCCTATTAAGCTTTCAAATTTTCTATTTTGAGAAATCGCATAAAGATTTAAAACAGCAGTAATAACTAAAAATGCTAAGGCTATTAATTGATTTTGATTGCTAAGACTAAAGACAAGATCAAAACTAGCCAGTGAGAATGACAATTGAATATTTTGAATAAACATTTTAATATTTAAAAGGAACTGTTGAAATTTCCAGTCCATAAATTCTTTTAAAATCCTTTATATTTAAAGTTAATCATTTATGATTGTAGTTGCAGCAATGAACATTTCATGAACCCCAAAAGTTATTCGTATTAATACATACATGTATTTTTATGCTTCTTGTCTTCCAAATAGTCAATTTTCATTATTAGCTCTATCAAATCCTATATTTAGTAATAGGATTTATACATGGCTTAGTACTTACTGGTCATTTTTCAAAGCTATGAGTATGGAGGTATCAACAATTAACCTTATGTATAAAACCATTTAATCTCGTATCTAATACTGCGCTATATTCCATCCATATCTTTTATTGATGCAGAAGATGTATTGTTATTGCTACAATATTGTAGCTTTCTATATACTAAAACTTTTATAAATACAGTTAATGATACAAGAAAATGAAATGATAATTTCCTTAAGAATAATTATCACATTTACATATAATTATATACTATATATATAATTATATGTAAATTGTATAAATATGTTATCCGATATATCCTAAAAGTTCTTTAATAAAAATTTGGATAAAATAAAATAGAGTTATAGCAAGAGTACAAATTATTATACTTATTTTCATGGAGTAGGGTATTGATACTGTATTGCATGATATTTCTGAAGGTTTATAAATATAGCCTAATATTTTGAGAAGATAAATGCTTGAGAATATACTGCTGGCTATTACGACAATCATGACGATTATTTGATTTTGCTCACTTGCTGCAAGTAATATTGAGAATTTACTTATAAAGCCGCTAAAAATTGGTATGCCGATTAATGATAGTGAAGAGATAGATATAATAAAAGAAATCAATGGAAATTCTTTGAATGTACTATGTAGATCTTGTATTTGATTAGTTTTCTTTAAGCTATAAATACTTCCCATGCTATAGAATAAGCAAATTTTGCTAAAAGAATGTGATACTAAATGGAGTATTGCAGCACCAAGTGCTTTAGGTGTTAGCATAAAAGCGCTAAGTAGAGCTATGCTTAATTGGTTCATAGTGGAGTAAGCAAGTATTTTTTTGATATTATCCGTGCTGAGTGCCTTAATTGAGCTGTAAAGTATGCTTATTATCGGTATAAAGATTAACCAATTAAACTCAGCAAATATTAATTGTAAATACGATAATCCAAATATATACAATAATATTTTATAAATACAAAATAGAGCGGTTTTGACGACTATTACGGCATGCAATAAGCCACTAACCGGATAATGAGCTACCATTGCTGCAGGAAGCCACGCATGTACTGGGAAAAGTGCAGCTTTTGCAATTCCAAAAATAAACATTAATAATAAAATAATAGATTGGTTTCTAGAAAAAAATTTTTCTATTAGACCACCATTTATAAAATCTCCATTACCTACTTTTACATAAATAATTATAATGGCTGGTAAAAATAATAATGTAGCATTAATCATTAAAATCTTTAAATATTTGTATAATCCGTTAAGCACTGTATTGTTTTTGGTATGTCCTATCAAGAAAGCCGTAGAAATAGTTAAAAGCTCATAGCAAATAAACATTGTAAATAAATTAGCTGATAGGGCAATTAAAATACCTATAAGAATAGTTAAATTAAAGAAAAATAAAAATCTTGTAGAGTTTTCTATATTATTAATAGCTAGGTATTTAGGAGTATAAAGCAGAGCACAAATCCATAAAAATCCTATTAGGCTTAAGAAGATAAGACCTAAAGGTTCAAGATAAAAACCTATAGAATAATTAGCAAATATATTGAATTTAAATCCTGCTCTTATGCCTTTTAGAAATAACCAATTAATAATTAAAATATTACAGAAGAAAAAAATAGCAATAGTAATAAGTAAAAAGTTACGTATAAAACTATCTTTTTGAGTCACAAAGGGACTTGTTAAATTTAGCATACCTACTAATAAAGTAGATAAGATCAAAATATTAGGAATAGTAAATTGCATAATTATGATGATTTAAATCAGTGTTTCCAAAATATAAACTTGACCATTCTATAATGATAAAATAATGCTCCTACTGAGCTTAGTAAAATTATAATAAAATCTAATAATAAATTTTGTCTTAATAATAATTCAAGAATATTTACTTTAATAAAAAATAATGGACTAATAGGTAAGCCGCAACTACATATAATAATAATTATTATTAAAACTTGGTTTGGATTTTTTTTATAGCTTTCATTATAAGCATCTATTAAGAAAAGAGCTATTTTATTTATACTATCTACAAGTAATAAGCTTGCTAAAATTAGTATAGCATCTTTGGTAACGTATAATAAGAATATATAGCCTATTTGAGTAAAACATGAATAAATTACAATAACTTTAAAGTTTTTTGCTTTATAAGCAAAATAAGGCACTATACTAATAGTAGCTAAAGCAATAGGCCTTATAAAATTTGTGATAGCAATTTTAATTGCTTCATTATTTATAATAAGATAAGTAAAATTATATATTATATACATGCAGGTGATAGTAGAAATACCAGCTAAATATACTAAAATGACTGAAGAAGTGTTACTATAAGCTCTGATCATCCAAAAATGCATAGGGAAAAGAGCAGTTTTTAAAATAGCGCCTACCAAGAAAAAACAGATGGCTAGAGTCATTATATGGGAATTATAATGTTTTTGTAGATAAGCTGCAATATCATACATATTTAAGCTGCCTGAGATGCTTAGTAAAAATCCTATAGCTATAAGGATAAGAGTTGCACCGATACTACCCATGACCAAATAATCAAGAGCTCCAATTAAAGATTTTGGATTACTTCCTTGTGCTATTAAAACATAGCTACTCAGTGCTGAAATCTCTATAAATACATATAAATTAAAGAAATCATTAGTACTGATCATTCCTAAATAACCGGTATGAGCAAATAATAATATACTGTAAAATAAAGATTTTCTATTATTATTAATGTATTTAAAGATAGTCTTATTAATAATCTTATGACATAAAACTAAGAAGAATAATAAAACAAGATTGAAATAAATAATGATAGCTTGGTTTATAGAATTTATTTGATATTCGATTCCTATTTTCGAAGTCCATCCACCTATAGTATAAGATAATTCTGCATTTTGTATAATGCTATATCCATAAATACTGATTAAAAAGCTAGATAAGGTACAGGTCACGGTAATTAGCCGTGCAAACACAGTAAAACGAAAAAATATTATTGTGAGTAAAGCACCAAATAAAGGGAATAATATTTGTAGGATAGGAAAATGGTTAGCTAAAATCATAGCTCTCTTTTATAATATTATTTAGACGTTTTTGTTGTATAACTTTTTTTGGATTTTTGCTTTTATGGGCATGACACAATAAGAATGACATAAATAAAATAGATCTATTTATCAAAGTTAATTTCATTTTCTGATATTGTACCAAAATGTTTATAAATTTGATATACTAAACTTAAAGCTACACTAAGAGTAGCAAACCCAACTACTATAGCAGTTAGCATTAATACATGCGGTAAAGGACTAGTGTAAGTCGCTATGTTTTCTTGTATAATAGGTACACCCCCTGTTTTAATTTTACCAAGACTTAAGTAAAAGATTAAAACTGAACTTTGAAAAATCCCAAGCCCAATAATTTTGTGAACATAATTATGACTTATAAGCATTATAAATAAGCCGCTGGTAAGCAAAATCAAAGCAAAGAAGTATATTAAATGAGACATTAGTATGTTTTAAAAGACTGATTAAATACACACGTGACTTTTTTGCCTTTACGTATTGCTAGCTTAGGAAATACTTGTTCAAGAATCACTAAGTTAGGGTTATCTTGGGCAAGACGATAATTTACTAAAGACTCACGCAGAGCATCATCTACAGCAAAAATACCAGAAATCTCAGCGTTTTTATCTCTAAATTGTAGATATGTAAACTCACCATCGTCAAAAACCTTAATAGGTGCTATTTCTTCACTACCACTAATATAGTAATTAAAATTATACTTTTCTGGGTGAGTAAGATCAGGGCTTGCCAAAGAAACGGAATAAGTTTGCATATGACTGCTTATAGTATCATTCTCGTCATCCGGATAAAGAAACTTTACGTTAAAAACCATTTCAGGATCACGCATATCAAGCGTTTCAGCAGCATGTAGTTCAAAGAAATAAGTCCGCTTATTAGTAATTAAAGTCATATTAGTGGTAGCATCAGGCTCCATCGGTTTGATAAAAATTCTATGACCTGCAGGTACTATTTGCCATGAAGTAGTATCTCCCATAGAAATACTTACTATTTCTTCATCTTTCGCTAGTTCTATACTTGCTTGGTAGCCGTAATACCCTGTAAACTTAAAAACATCATCCGGGTTATAAGTCATAACTCTTAGGCGTGGATCACGACCTAAGGGACGTGATAAAGTAAGAGCGAATACATCTAGTGTAAGTAGTATAAAAGTACTAAATATTATTAGTTGCTTCATATTATTTCTGATTTTTATCCTTTAATAATTTTAGCTTGTAACTAGTAACGGTAAAATTAAATGGTGCACCTGGCGGTATGTTTATGCTAATAGAATCCATTATAAATCCTATTTTTGCTTCCCATAGCATATTCTCTAAGATTTCACCTGCATTATTTTTTGCTAACGATTCAAAGGTAATGATTACCTCATTATTATTTATATTGTTAACTGATAATATATTAATTGAGCGTTTATATAATTTTTGATATCTTATAACTGGTGATAATGGGTTATCAATATTTATAAAATTAGTAAATTGCATGTAAACAATACTTGTAGAAGTATTTTTGATAAAGATAAATTGTTCTTTTAATGTATCATAATTATATTCTTCTCGTTGTTTTACATAGTTTTGAAGCATAATATTTGCAACAGAACTATAAGGATTTTCTAGTATCGAATGTTTAGTGCTAGTGACGATAGCTTGTTTTTCAGTATTATCTTTTATTAAATAGCTTACTTTTTTATTTATTGGTAGTAATATATTAATATTTATACAAGTTAAGGTAAGCAATAAGGTAAAAACTGTACATATTAAAAGTAAAAATCTTCTATGACTTAATGGTAGAATATATTTGAAACTATACCACTTTCTTGCATCGACAAAGTATTCGCCGGATTTAATATATTCTTGTATGGCATTAATTAATGGGTCCATGATTACTTAGTATTGATAACTAAAATATTTGTTAAACTTAGCGCTATTATATAACATTATATAATAATTTGTTAATTTAATTTATGTAAATTATAAAATTAAGTTGATATTGTTGCTACAATATCAAAAAATCATTTAATTTTAAAACTAAAATAAGTAATTTTAAATTAAAATCATACAATAATTATATTATATACTTACAACTTTATTAGTATTTTTTTATATTTAAAAATAAATTTTTGTAAAAAATGCTTGTGAACTATTGTGAACTATTAGATACTAAGGTAATTTAAAGGCAAGATAATTTAATAATGTATAGTTAGAATGTTAAAATTTTTATTAGTGTTAGTTATGCTTTCACAATTACTGTCATGCACTTCTTCATCTCCTTATGAAATTAAAAGCCCATGCGTTTCTGCTGATGTAGAAGATGAATCAATTTTAAGCATAAATCCTTGTGTAAAAAGACCTGTTAATTCAGTGATAAATATAGTGTAAAAGCTAAGTTAAAAGTTATTTTATAACACTTATTTGCATAAATAATTGTTTGCATGTGTAATAAATAAAAGTACCTTATGAATAATATTATGAATAATATATTTAGCTTCTTTAAATCAAGTAATGAGCAGCAAAGTGGATTAAGAGGTCAGCAAAATCAAGAAAATATTAAGTCAGCTAATCCTTTAAAAATCACTAAGAATTGGTATGAAGAGCGGTCTGATAAGTTAATTGTTCAGCGTAACTTACTTATTATATTACTAATAATATTGACTGTTTTTATGGTTGTATCAACTTTAGTAATAGCATTTGTAGTAAAATCTAAGGAATTTGTTCCTTTTGTTATTCAGCTTCATAATGATACCGGCCGCGTATCAGTTGTAGAACCTGTTTCGTCACCGGTATTAGCGGCAGATGAGTCTCTTACAAGATATTTTATAAAGAAATATTTAACAGCACGAGAAACATATAATCCTGTTGATTTTACTACTTTAGCACGTACAACAATAAGATTACTTTCAACAAGTAGTGTTTATTATAACTATCTTGGGTATATAAGAAATAAAGATGTTGATCCTACTTTAAAATATAAGTTAGATAATACTACATTTTTAGTAGTAAAATCATGGTCAAAGATCGCAGCAGATAAATATATAGTTAGGTTTTCTGTAAATGAAGCATCAGGAAACCAACTAGTTTATAATAAAATAGCGGTAGTAAGTTATGCTTACGTACCTATGCAATTAACAGATTCAGAACTTGATATAAATCCGGTAGGGTTTCAAGTTAACGGATATAGGGTAGACGATGATAATAGTTAGATTTTATTTTTTAGTTTTTATATTATTAAGTAGTTTTATAGCTCAAGCTAGGTGTCCTATTATAGAAAATGACCCATGTGGTGGTAGTAGTAATTATGTAGATGATTTATCTATAACTAAAGATAATAGGATAAAAACTTATATATATAATCCAAGTGAAGTGTATTTACTAGTTTTGCATTTTGGTTTTCAATCACATATAGAATTTTCTAAAAATGAAGAAATTCAAAATATAATTCTTGGTGATGCTTATGCATGGAAAATAACTCCTCTTGCTAATAGGTTGTTTATAAAACCGCTTGAAAAAGATATTCGTACAAATATGACTATTATAACTAACAAAAGAATATATGAATTTGATATCGTTTCTACAGAACTTATGGTGGGTAATGAAAAAGATTTAGTATATGTAATTAAATTTTATTATCCTAAAAGAAGTAATAATTACATGGCTAAAATTTATTAGTAGTTTAAACATTATTGTGGGAAGAAACTATTATTGTTATACTATGGCTTGGCTACAGTGTCTTAAAAAACAAGCTGTGTTATTATACTTTTTAGATAATGCAATTAAATTTTTAGTATGATAAAGGAAATACTTGCTAGTGCAGTACCTAAAATTACTTTTAGTATAATAAAAATGCTTTAACTAATATAATTTAAATATGTCCGAAGAGCAAAATAATAATGCTGGTTCTTTATCAGGAGCAGATTCACCTGAAGTACAAAGAGAACTGTCAAAGGTTTCAGTTAGTTTTAATAAAAGTATTGCTATTGTAGTCATAATTTGCAGTATTTTTATATATATTTTTTATACTCTTTTTTTTGTTACTAAGAAAGAAGAAGTGCAAAATGTATCACTGCCAAGTAATATTACAAAACCTGCCATAGATATTGAGTATAATGTTCCTGAAATTCCTAAATTACCTGATCCTCCTAAGCTTGAGGCACCAGCTACTCCGCCACCGCCACCACCAGTAGTAGAAGTTCCACCTGTTTTACCTCCTACTACCCCTATAGAAGAGAATAAGGAAAAAGTACTGCCATTGCCTCCTGTTTCATTACCTACAGTACCTGGAACATTAGTTGAAAGTGATGAAAAAAAGAAACGTCGTGAAGCAAAAAGAAGATCATCTATAGTGTTGATTAGTGGTGTGGAGACCAAAAAAACACCTGAACAAGTTACAGCAGAGGCGACATTTAAAGATCGTGGAGATATGTCATTAGTATTAGGGCGTGGTAAATTAATTGATGCGGTACTTGAAACAGCAATAAATAGTGATATTGGCGGTGAAATAAGAGCTATTGTTAGTAGAGATGTATTTTCTGAGAAAGACAAGGTTATATTAATACCGAAAGGATCAAAAGTATTTGGTAAATATGCAACCTCTATTTCAGCAGATGGCTATGGTAGAGTTTCTATAATATGGGATAGAATAGATTTAACTAATGGTTATACTATAGAATTCGATTCACCTGTAGTTGATAATTTAGGAAGGCCAGGAATACAGGGACGAGTTGATAATAAATATAAAGAACAATTTGCGAATGCAGTTTTACAATCTAGCTTTAGTATAGGGTTTGCTAAAGTTCTTGATAAGTTAGTACCACCTCCTATAGCTCAGCAAACTGCAGCAAGTAATAGTGCTATAGCCACACAATTGTTAAATATTGCTCAAACTATAGCAGCTAATACTGGTATGGATGCGAATACTAGAATAGTCACTATTTGTACTAACGTTTTAGCTGCTATTACTGATAAAACTTCGACTGCGTATACTACTATGATTCAGGCATGTGCAACAGCAGAAGATCCTTCGTCGGCAAATACTCCTGATCAGAGGTTAGCGACGTTAGTACAGGCAGTTAATAAAGCAGCTTTAAGTTTGCTTGCTACTACGTCTATAGCTTCGAGTCCGACGCAAGCACAGCAAGCTTCTACACAAGCTTTTAAAGATGTGACAAATACTGTACAAAATATGGTAACTCAGAAGCAGTTTAAGCCGACAACAACAGTTAATCAAGGTACGCCGTTTAGAATATATGTTAATAGGGATTATAAATTCCCAAGAGCTGTTTTATTAAAGTCAAAGGTAATAAGATGAGTGAAGAGTTTGCTGCGCTTGAGACATTTTTACTTCCTTTTAAAGAATTATTTGCTGAGGAAGGTATTAATGAAATTATGGTTAATAAACCAGGGGAAGTGTGGGTTGAAAAGAAAGGTGATATGTACTCTAAGCAAATACCGGATCTTGATTTTGAGCATCTAATTTCATTAGGTCGCTTAGTTGCACAATCTACCGAACAAATGATTTCAGAGGAAAAACCATTGCTTTCGGCAACATTACCAAGCGGTTACCGTATCCAAATAGTTTTTCCTCCTGCTTGTGAAATAGGACAAATTATCTACTCTATAAGAAAGCCTAGCAGTATGAATTTAACTTTAGATGAATACGCTCAAATGGGTGCTTTTGATCAAACAGCAACAGAAAGTTTAGTAGATGAAGATGAGGTAATTTTAAATAATTTTTTAGCTAAAAAAAAGATTAAAGAATTTATTAGACATGCTGTTCTTTCAAAGAAGAATATTATAATTAGCGGCGGAACTTCAACCGGTAAAACTACTTTTACTAATGCTGCACTTACTGAAATACCTAAAATAGAAAGATTGATTACAGTAGAGGATGCACGTGAGGTTGTACTATCAAATCACCCTAACAGAGTACATTTAGTTGCTTCTAAAGGAGGACAAGGACGAGCGAATGTTACTACTCAAGATTTAATAGAAGCGTGCTTGCGTTTAAGACCAGATAGGATTATAGTTGGTGAGCTAAGAGGTGCAGAAGCATTCAGTTTCTTGCGTGCTATTAATACTGGCCACCCAGGATCAATATCAACAATGCATGCTGATAGCCCTGCTATGGCAATTGAGCAGTTAAAGCTTATGGTTATGCAAGCTGATCTTGGTATGCCGCCTGAAGAAGTAAAGAAATATATTTTAGCTGTTATAGATATTGTCGTGCAGTTAAAGCGCGGTAGTGGTGGAAAAAGATATGTTTCAGAAATATATTATAAGAAGAATAAAAGTGCTCATGAGATGGTGTAGTTGTTTTTATAAAAAAGTAATATTGTTGTATAGTTTAGGAAATCAACTTGTCATACCGCGATCAAGTCACAGTGTGATACTAGAAAAATTTTAGCTAAAGTTAGGATTATCATTAATGGAATGGCATAAAATACTTAAAGTTACTAGAAATATATTCGGTCACGCGATAATTCATCCTGTTATTATTTTTTGTACCTTATGGGTAAGCGGTGCATTTATTGCAATTTTTACTAATGAGCTAAGAGTTTTAGGTGTAAATGCAAATGCTATAAATATTGCTTATAAGTGGGCTTATTGGCTTATTAATGTTTGGGGACAGTTAAAAAGTACTGATTATAATTATTTAAAGCTAAAGCTATTAGCATCTCTTTTTGGTCCTGCTGTTGTTGTTATAATATTCTACATTAAAAATTTTGACAGAATAAAATCATTACAATTTTTTAAGCAAGCAGAAAAAGTATATGGCGATGCCAATTGGGCTACTCCATCAGATATAGAGGCTGCAGGTCTTAGAGCTAAAAAGGGTATGTTAATAGGAGTTGATAGTGGTGGTTATTTTGTTGCTGATGGATTTCAACATGCTTTATTATTTGCTCCTACTGGTTCAGGTAAAGGTGTAGGGTTTGTTATACCTAACTTGTTATTTTGGAGTGATTCAGTAGTAGTACATGATATAAAGCTTGAAAATCATAATTTGACAAGTGGTTGGCGTCATAAACAAGGACAGAAAGTTTTTGTTTGGGAGCCTTCTAATCCTGATGGTATTACTCATTGTTACAATCCGATTGACTGGGTTAGCACTAAACCAGGACAAATGGTTGATGACGTCCAAAAGATTTCAAATCTTATAATGCCAGAAAAGGATTTTTGGAATAATGAAGCACGGAGTTTATTTTTAGGTGTAACTTTATACTTAATAGCTGATCCTACTAAAACTAAATCTTTTGGTGAAATAGTCCGTACCATGAGAAGTGATGACGTAGTTTATAATCTAGCTGTCGTACTTGATACTTTAGGTGGCGTGATACATCCTGTAGCATATATGAATATTGCAGCGTTCTTACAGAAAGCAGATAAAGAACGCTCCGGTGTAATATCTACTATGAACTCATCGCTTGAATTATGGGCAAACCCTTTAATTGATTCAGCTACAGCTACCTCTGATTTTAATGTACAGGAATTTAAAAAAGTAAGAACAACAGTGTATGTAGGACTTACTCCTGATAATATACAGCGTTTGCAAAAATTAATGCAGGTATTTTATCAGCAAGCTACAGAATTTTTAAGCCGGAAAATGCCAGATATAAAGGAAGAGCCTTATGGTGTAATGTTCTTACTTGATGAGTTTCCAACGCTTGGGAAGATGGATACTTTTAAAGCAGGTATAGCCTATTTTAGAGGTTATAGAGTACGTTTGTTTTTAATTATTCAAGATACACAGCAGCTAAAGGGAACATATGAAGATGCTGGCATGAATTCTTTTTTATCTAACGCGACATATCGTATTACTTTTGCTGCTAATAACTATGAAACAGCAAATTTAATATCACAGCTTGTAGGTAATAAGACAGTAGAGCAAAGATCATTTAGTAAACCTTTATTTTTTGATCTTAATATTTCAACTAGAACACAAAATGTTTCTCAAGTTCAAAGAGCTTTACTTTTACCTCAGGAAGTAATACAGTTACCAAGAGATGAGCAAATTGTCTTGATAGAGTCTTTTCCGCCTATAAAGTCACGTAAAATTAAATATTTTGAAGATAAGTTTTTTACTAGTAGATTATTACCACCAACTTTTGTACCTACTCAAGTACCTTTTGATTCTAGAGCAAGTAATAATGAGGTTTTTGAAGAGATTGAAACAGGAGTTTCTCAGGAAAATAATGAATAATATAAAAAATGCGTTCAGCTATTATTGATATAGGTTCAAATGCTTTAAGAGCCGTAGTTTATGAGAATGATGAGCTTGGTGCTCCAGAAATTTTTAATTATAAATTTAGAAATTATCTTACAAATTTGCTTAATTTAGATAATTTAGATGTAAAACATCAAACATATTTATCTATACAATATCTTATTCATGTTTTTACTAAACTCTCAGTTACTAATATTAGATGTGTTGCAACAGCTATACTTAGAGGACATCCTAAGGCAAATGAATTTAAAGCAATAATTAAAAAGAGATTCAATATTGATATTGAAATTATTTCTGGTGAGCGTGAAGCTTATTTAACTGCTGCTGGACTAATTTCTGGTATTAGTGATGCTTCCGGTATTGTAGCAGATCTTGGTGGTGGAAGCCTTGAGTTGGCACAGATTGGAAATAAAAAGGTTGGTAAATTAAAATCATTGCCTCTTGGTACTAAAATTATTGCTAGTAGCAATTTGGGTAATGTTGGACTCATTACTGAAATGTTAGAGAATGAATTCGGAGCTGCACATTATCCTAATTTATATTTAATCGGTGGTGCACTTCGCCTAATGAGCCGTATATATATGGAGTCTATAAATTATCCTCTTAAAAATTTACATAATTTTGAAATAAATCGTGTAGAGTTTGAGTTATATTTAGAGAAATTATCACAAATCGATAAATTAAAACTGAGTTATTATGAGCAAAAAGCTATAAATTATAATGCTGTTTTAGTAATAAAAGCGATGATTAAGGTATTTTCACCGGAAAGAATTATTATCTCAAATTATGGGTTAAAGGAAGGAGTAAGATTTGATTCATTGCATACACATGAAAAAGAAAAAGATATTATTTATGAGAGAGTAAAGAGATTAGTAAAATTTGATAGAAATATATGTAAAATTGAAAAATATATTGAAGCAGTACAATATCTTTTAATCAATTCCGATACTACAACTCTTATTATTGTTGAGCTTGCTATAATGCTAGCGCAATATAATAAAAATATTGATAAAACGCTCAGAGCAAATTTTGTTTCGGAATTTATCTTATCTTCAGACATTCCTTTTAGTCATAGGCAGCGTCTTATGCTAGGCATTGCACTCACTGTTACTTATACTGCTAAAACTGATATGCAAATTAATAAAATAGCTAAAAAAATGATTAGTAAAAGTGATTATTATAACAGTCATATAATAGGTTATTATATAAAAATTGCTAGAGAAATTGATGGACCAGAGTTTCAACAACCTTCTTTTTCGATTAAATTAAAAGATGATAAATTTTTACAAATTAACGCTTCAAGTATTCTTCCTAAACAAGTCTTTGAAAAGGTATGTGAACGTTTGAAAGATATAAGCACTGCTAGGAAAAATATTAGTCATAATTTTAGTGATTAGGTATTGTTTGCATGATTCTAAAAACTTAGCATTAAATGATTGGAAGAGATAAATTATTTATAAGTATCTTTTATTCACCTAAAATTGGCATTTTTATTCTTCGTTAGATTTAACTATTTCAGTTTAGCAGAAAAAATTGCATTATAGGTGGTGATAGATTATGATTCGATACTTTAATAATTTTGATTATTAAGCTTATTATTTTGCTTGAAGATAGTTAATAAGCTAGTTAACCTAATCATACAATTAAATAAATTATCGAATAGTCGAACAGTATATCAGAAAATTCAAAAATAGATGAAAAAGATAATAGATAATTTTTACAAAATTATAATTTAAAAACTCTTTTTTAAAACTATAATACTATTAGTAATTGATAGTGTTAATTAATCCCCTAATAAAAATTAATATATAAGGCTAAGGGTTAACAATCTAGAATATTAAAAAATTTTTTAGCAATAGCATCATTAAGGAGAATATTTTAAATAAGTTTTAATTGCAATAGGAACAGGAATGGTTTTAACTGTAGGGATAAATGTCAGTTAAATATCTAGGAGCAAAGCCTTGAAGTAATAGAGATTTAATGATGGTGACAACCTATTTAGATAGTAAAAAACTTGCTAAATATTACTCTTTTATAGCACCATATGGAGCTGATACTCAAATCAGTAGCAAACAGCATTAGTTCATAGTATTGTTTAGTAGAATAAGCAAGTAAGTCAAAATACTTTATAGAACTATATAGTCTCTTTTCGCTCTCTATTTAAGCTTCTTTGCTCTTTTCGTATCCTCGCATATTTTTTTTTATAAAAAATTAAATTGTAAAAAGCTGTACTTTTATGATTTAAAGTTAAGGAAAAATTATAATAATTTGCAATTATGTTTCGCTCATATAACATAAAACTTCTTTGACTAATGAACTGGTTATTTTCCTTTTAGAAATTAGAGCAAAATGGTTAATATTCTCTAATATTTCTATAATTTTAGCATATTCTCTAGGTAAATTTACTAAAAGTAAATCTATTACTGTTTGCGATATTGTTACTGAAGAGATAGAAAAATGTTTGAATATTAAAGTCTTAATTAATTCATCATCAGGTTGTCTTATTCCTATGCTGAGCACCGATTTGATACGTGAAGATAAATCTGGTAAAACAAAATTCCTACTTTTATCAAGTGATGTAAGTAAAAGATATTTTTGTTTTTCGTTAATAAGATTGAATATATGAAGTAGTATTGATTCTTGCCAGTTTTCAATATCTTCAATAATAAAAGCATCATATTTTTCTAAAATTTCTTCATTAAAAAAAATATCTTTAATAACGTAGCTTTTTGCTAAGTTCTGCCATACCTTCGTAAGATAAGTTTTACCTGAAGAAGAAGGACCTTTTATTAGTAAAGTAAATTTATAAGGATTAACGCCAAAATGGTCCTGCCAATTTTGTAGAATATTATAAGCTTGATAGTTAGAACTGGAAACAACAAATTCATCAGGATGATATTTATGAGGAGTACTAAAAGGAAATATATATTGCTGCACTTTTATAAGAATTTTTTATCCTTCTATTCGATAGAATTTGCTAGATTTATAAAGTTTAATTAGATTTGAAAGTAAAATTTTAGTAATGCCTGCAATAGGTATGGCAAAGAATATTCCAATAATTCCAAATAAATTTCCACAAGCAAAAATTGAAAATATAATCCAAAGCGGATGTAAACCTATTTTATTACCAATAATCTTAGGGGTTAAAATATAGGATTCACAAATATTCCCTACTAGATAAATTATCATTATATATAGTAATTTAGTAGTCATGCCAAAAGTTAAATAGCCAACTATTAAAGTTAAAATGAAAGATATAAAAGTACCAATGAAAGGAATAATGACTAAAAACCCTGTTAAAATCCCAAATAAAAGAGCAAGATCAATACCTATTACAGTAAATGCAGTACTATAATAAAACGATAATAATAAACAAATATTTAGCTGTCCTCTTATATAAGCAGATAACAGTTTATTAATTGTTGATAATATTTCAAGAATTTTCTTTTTACTTTTTAAAGGTAGTAATGATTTCATATTTTCAATAATATTAGTCCAGTCACGTAAGAAATAAAATAATATTATAGGTATAAGTAGAAATAAAATAAATATGTTAATAGTAATAACAGTATAATGCCAAAAATTGTTAGCAAGGCTAGCAAGAATAGAAAATATAGTATTTATAAAATTACTTAAAGAATTCTTAATTTTATTGGCAATATCAGGTTCTACTGAATAAATTTTTGCCATTATAGGCGGTAATACCTCTGCTTGAAAATAATTTTTATATTTTGGGATATTTTTTATAAAAATAAAAATCTGCTCATAAATTATTGGTACTAAAATAGTAAGTGCTAAGAAAAATATACCCAAAAATACAATATAAATTATAGCAGATGCAAACCTATTTGATAGTTCAAACTTTGATATAATAAAATCTATCGTAGGTTGCAATAAATAAGAAATTATAAAAGCAATAAAAAATGGTTTTATAGCATCTGAAATTAGTATAAAACCGCTTATAAAAAGCCCTAAAAAAAGCAGCCAAAATATAGCGATTTTATTCATAATTATTCTTTACTGCTGGGGTTTTCTAGTTACTTGCACGGTTGCAGGACGAAGCAGCCTATCTTTAATTTTATATCCTACTTGCATTAAAGTAATAACACTGTTCGGTGCATGCTCAGTATTATCTACCTGCAAAATTGCATTATGTAAATTGTAGTCAAACATTGACCCTATCTCCGGTTTTATTTCCTCAATATGGTGTTTATGAAATATTTTATCTAGTTCATCTTTAGTCATCTGAACTCCTGCTATAATATTTGCAACTTCCACATCAGGATTTGCTGGTTTATACTCTAATGCTCTTGAAAGATTATCACTGACGTTTAGTAGCTCTTTAGCAAATGTAGTGATCGCATAATCTTTTGCTTCATCACATGCTTTTTCTAAACGTTTTCTTGTATTATCTATTTCAGCAGTAGTTCTGATTAGCTTATCTCTAAGTTCTTCAATTTCTGCTTTTAAAGTTGCTACTTCGTTACTACTAGTTTCTTCCTGCATTTTCTGAGTAGGGCTAATTTCTTCTTCATTATTGTTTTCTATATTATTATCCATCATAATTATTACTTAATAATCTATTTTATTATATTCTGTTTATTAAGATATAATAAAAATATAAAATTTTCAATGATATACTCGTTTAATTTGAAAAATTGGTAGCAGAACTTTTTGCTTTTGATCCTCACTAGTTATATCTATAGCTATGGTCAAAGGTTATGAATTGCCTTACTCTTTATCCAAATTAAACTTTGTCTACTGATTTTCTTAGGGAGCATACATTAATATTATGAGACATTTAGGTAGAAAAAGCAACCAATTACGTCCTATTTCATTTGAATTATCACCGCTTATTAATGCAGAAGGTTCATGCCTTATTAAGATAGGTAACACACATGTTATGTGTAGCGCTACTTGTGAGGTAAATGTGCCACCATTTTTACGTGGGCAAAATCGAGGTTGGGTTACAGCCGAATATGGTATGCTTCCAAGCTCTACTAGTCAGCGTATTAAAAGAGAGTCTACACAAGGAAAACAGGGGGGAAGAACGCAAGAGATACAGCGTTTGATAGGTAGAGCGATGCGTTGCATAATTGATTTGCAAAAACTTGGGGAGAGACAAATTATTATAGATTGTGATGTAATTAATGCTGATGGTGGAACTAGAACGGCAGCAATAACAGGAAGTTATGTAGCGTTGCATTTAGCTATTAGATCATTGATGAAAAAGAGAATTTTGAGAATAAACCCATTAATTACTCAGATTACAGCTATTTCTTGCGGTATATATAAGGGTGAGCCAATATTAGATTTAGATTATTTAGAAGATAGTGAGGCTGAGGTAGATAGTAATTTTGTGTTTGCAGGTAACGGTAATTTGATTGAAGTGCAAAGTACAGCAGAAAAAAATTCTTTTTCTGAAGAGCAATTTCTAGCGATGTTGAAACTTGCTAAAATCGGCACTGCAGAGCTTTTTAAATTACAGAACCAGATATTGCTTGATTCTTAATCATACGTGGATCAAAAAAAATTATACTATATATATACAGTAGTGTGACTAAGCTATCTAAGCAAAACAGTTTGTAATAGGATATTTTATTTATTAGATACCGCGATCAGGTCATAGTATGAAAAATCGATGCCCAGAGTTACACAATAAATACTAGCTCTGTAAACCAGCTGCTTAAAATGCATTATTTTCTAGTAGCACGTACTTGCTACTATAGTTTAAGAGTTTGAGGTTCAGTAAATACTATATTCTTTATTAGAATCAGTGTTATTGTCAAAATATTAACTTACGTAAATAGTAATGATGTATGACACTTTCCTAATTGTAGTAGTACTTGCTTTGTTCAAAGTTATAGTAGAATATTTACTCTTATTTAGTGAAACAAGCTATTACAATGTCATTGTCATTATGCATTTTAATTGTCTCTTTCAGAAAAATCTTTTAACGTAGATTAAATACTTAAATATATATTGTCAATATAGCGGTTAGAGCAGGTGAGATAGATATATGGTAATAAAGTGAACAAAGCATAAAAATATGAAAAAATAAAAAGAAGAAGCTGTCTTTATGTAGGAGAGAGACTGGCATCTATATGAGTATATAGAAAAATAGGTGATAAGCCTAAACCAGATCAGCGATTTAAGGCTTTAAAAAAATTTAAGAGTTTATCTCCAGAGTATGTTTTTCTTTAAGATGAGCTTAATTTTATAATAAGAACCAAGAATCTTTTAACCAGAAAGTTTAGTATATGATATAGTTTATGTTTTTTTAAAGACTTAGTTTACTTGGACTTCCTATGCCACTTGGTGGTACTAATATATTACCTAATAAGCTAGCGGGTTAGGATGTTTATAATGTAATGAAAGATGTTGAGTTTAGTATAAGCATTTTTTCACAAAAATGATAAGGTATGCATTCTTAATTCGTATATGCTTGAGGAAGCATCTAATAGTTTGGGTAACTTGTTAAATCAGAGAGCGCACAGGATAAAAGGTTTTTTGCAAACATTTTTTATATTTAAAGTACAATTTTTAAGTACAGTTTTAAAGATAAATATTAGCAATTTACTTGGCTACCAATAATAGCCATCTATATTTCTATTAGTTTATCTACTTAATATTTGGAGAGTTTAGATTTTATAATATTTTCTATCATTACAAATAAAAATTCTATAATTAATTATTTGTGTCTTGTTTATATGCTCTTCCACTTTGATATACAATACAGCACTGCTTATTTACATATTTAAAAATTGTTTAACGATATGAAGAGTAAAATTTAAGATTGAATAGTTTTAGCTTTATGTGCTATTGTAATTTGTATATTAACTATGCCTTCAAAGGCAGTCTTAAAACTAAACATGTGGTTAGTTTAGAAGATTGTAATAAGATATATTCTATATTAAGAAATTTAAATCAATCTATTTTAGTTCTTTTTAGCTGTAAATTATAAGATTTTTTTAAATATATCATATTCTTGATTGCTTCATACAAGGCGAGTTTAAAGGCAAGGTCGAAGATACATAATATAAAAATACTTGAGCACTGGCTGTATTTACAAAATTCGTTTGGATCAAACTGTTTGAAATATGATGTAGTAGATATTTTAAAAAAGATCTTAATTATATTTTACATAAGAATACCTGTATAAAAATATAAATAATTTATATTTTTAGATCTAGAAACCTAAAAAAATTATTCTTGCCTCTTGAACTAGTGAAAATAAGATATATATAGTATGTACATCATTCATTAAAGTATTATAATTGTGGAGGTTAGAATGTCTTTTAAACCATTATATGATAGAATTGCAATCAAGCCTATCGAGCAGGAAGAAAAAACTAAAGGTGGAATTATCATTCCGGATACTGCAAAAGAAAAGCCAATGCAAGGTGAAGTAATAGCTGTAGGTAATGGTACTCGTACAGAAAATGGAGAACTGCAGCCTTTAGAATTAAAAGTAAGTGATAAGGTCTTATATGGTAAATGGGCAGGCACTGAAATTGAAATTAAAGGTGAAAAACTGATCATTATGAAAGAAAGCGATGTTCTTGGTATAATTAATTAATTAATTTTTTTGTAAAAGGAGAATTTAGTATGGCAACAAAACTTATTACACATGGATCAAAAGCACGTGAACAAATGCTAGAAGGTATTGATATACTTGCAGATGCAGTGAAAGTGACTTTAGGCCCGAAAGGAAGAAATGTACTTATTGAACAATCATTTGGTGCACCAAAAATTACTAAGGATGGTGTAACAGTTGCAAAATCAATTGAATTAAAAAATAGATTTAGAAATGCAGGTGCACAGTTATTAAAATCTGCAGCCACCAAGGCTGCAGAAGTAGCCGGAGATGGAACTACTACTGCTACAGTTTTAGCAAGAGCACTTGCTCGTGAAGGTAATAGGCTCGTTGCTGCTGGCTATAATCCAATGGATTTAAAACGTGGTATAGATTTAGCTGTAAATGAAGTAGTAGAAGAAATTAAAAAGTCTAGCAAAAAGATTAATAGTCAAGAGGAAATAGCCCAAGTTGGTACTATTTCCTCAAACGGTGATAAGGAAATCGGTGAAAAAATTGCTAAAGCAATGGAAGAAGTTGGTAAAGAAGGTGTAATTACCGTTGAGGAAGCAAAAAATTTTAGTTTCGATGTTGAAGTAGTGAAGGGTATGATGTTTGATAGAGGATATCTTTCACCATATTTTGTCACAAATTCTGAAAAGATGATTGCTGAGCTTGAAAATCCTTATATCTTATTATTCGAGAAAAAATTATCAAATCTACAACCAATGTTACCAATACTTGAAGCAGTGGTACAATCATCTCGTCCTTTATTAATTATTGCTGAAGATGTTGAGGGCGAAGCACTTGCTACTTTAGTAGTAAATAGATTACGTGGTGGTTTAAAAGTTGCTGCTGTAAAAGCTCCAGGGTTTGGTGATAGAAGGAAAGCAATGATGGAAGATATTGCTATTTTAACTAATGGTGAGCTTATAACTGAAGATCTTGGGATGAAGCTTGAAAATGTTGGTTTAAAAAGTTTAGGCAATGCAAAGAGAGTAACAATCTCTAAAGAAAGTACCGTAATTGTTGATGGTAGTGGTGATAAGAAAAGTATTGAAGATCGAGTGTTACAAATTAAATCTCAAATAGCTGAAACTACTTCTGATTATGATAAAGAAAAACTACAAGAACGTTTAGCCAAACTTTCTGGTGGTGTAGCTGTGTTAAAAGTTGGTGGCGCTACAGAGGTTGAAGTAAAAGAACGTAAAGATCGTGTTGAAGATGCATTAGCTGCTACAAGAGCTGCAGTTGAAGAAGGCGTTGTAGCAGGTGGTGGTATAACTCTACTTCATGCTTCGCAAACTTTAAGAAATCTTAAAGTTGAAAATAAAGATCAACAAGCAGGTATTGAAATAGTAATAGAAGCTTTAAAAGATCCGCTAAAACAGATTGTTGAAAATGCTGGTGAAAATGGTGGTGTAGTAGTTGGAAAATTACTAGAGCATAAAGATAAAAATTTTGGTTTTAATGCTCAGGATATGAACTATATTGATATGGTTAAAGCAGGAATTATCGACCCAGCTAAAGTAGTGCGTACTGCATTGCAAGATGCAGCTTCTGTCGCTTCCTTAATTATTACTACGGAAACTTTAATTGTTGATGAACCTACTGATAAGGAAGACCCAATGCCAATGCGTGGTGGTGGTGGTATGAACGGCATGGGAGGTATGGACTTCTAACTCTGTTTGTATGGTTTTCAGAGAAGCAGTGCACTTAGACGTTATGTTTGTATGAGTCAGTAATATTCACTATCATACTGCAGCGTCGTTGCATAGCTTAAAAAACAGCTAAACTGTTCATACAGAGTGCCTTAACCATGGCATGCTATCTAAGAAAAACAATGTTTGCATAGCTCTTAATAAAGTAATCGATGTCATTTTAGCTAAGGCAAGAATCTAGGGAAAACAAGCTTAATAATGATGTGAGGGCTATGCAACAAAGCCTAATTTCTTTTGCAATCATGTATAGCATTTGCAGTAATGCCTTAATGAGGCAGGGCACACAATAAAACAAAAATTCTTTGGTAAAACTCTTACACAAAAAATAAAACATATAGCATTTCTTTTAATTGTTTCAGAAGTAGGTTCTATGCATAGGAGAATGATTAGTCTTTAGAGCTGTTGGAGTAAAAAATGAGTCTACTAAGGCTGTTGGAAGTTAATAAGTACTGCTGGCGCGAAAAACCCTTAAGTTTTATTCCTCTTGCATCAGTTGACTCAAATGGTGCTATTATTAGTATAGCCAGCGCTCTAGAGCTAATTTTTGCTTCAAAATAAATATATTTATTCAAGATGATAGAATAAGTCCAGAAGAAATTTGCTTTCAAGCGTTTTTTTATTTTATGGTTTATAACTTATTGCAATCTATCAAAAATTTAGTAAGCATTTTAATTGTAAATATAGGTTATTATTTAATCTACTTTTTGAATGGCATATTCCTAGTGTCATTAAAGATAATGATAAGAGGATCATCCACTAATATATGGGTATTATCTTACTAATCAAGAAACTAAGAACTGAAACAGGAAAACATAATTTTGATTAGAATAAAACTGACTCTGTGCATAAAGTAAAAGTTAGTTAAGAATTTAAATCAAAATTAGTATTTTATGCAAAGTATAAAACTCAAGGTTATGATTGGTAGATTACTAAAGACTATGTTGATTTTATGCAATAGATTAATGCGTGAAGATTTGGAACTATTTCATATAGATTACAGCAATGCTAATTCTAATTGGAGTTATCACATTACCAAAACTTCAGTAACAATACTCATATTAATAGTATCTATAAAGGCGACCTATATAATACATCTGTAAAATTGCAGGATGATAATGGTTACTATATGCTACAGCTAAGCAGTCCTTAGGGTGTAGAAGTCACTTAATTCTTATTTAAATAATTCCTAAAGATTATTTTCTGGATTCGACCATTGTTTACATGGTAATCATAGGTAATTTGTTTAAATCTATAAAGTGAATTCCTTTATTTCTCATTTTAAATAGTTGTAACATATAGTTAACAGTGACCATAATTCTATTAATTAGGAAGAGTAAATATTTTCTATCCTTAGTAGAATAAGTGATATAAATAGTAATTCTTAAACTGCATGGTTATAGGTAAAGATATAATACTATAGTTAATAACTCTAGAAAAGGTATTAACATGTTTTCCTTTTTTCGGTTCTTCATATATTTTGTAAAAATTATCAAGTATATAATATAAATTTGTAATATATTTTTTACATGGAATTCATATTGTTTTCTTTCATATAAAGAACAACAAGTCTTCTTTTGTAATTCACTATTCCTTATTATATTATACTCTTTAACAATTTTTATCCTAGGCTCTAGTTATTATTTACTGACAACTTTTAGTCCTTCCTTTAAGCTGTCTTTTATAAATGAAATGCTAACTTGCTTACCACCAGCAATAACTATTTCTGAGTAATTATAATTTGATAAAATTATTTCTAATTCGTTAGGTGTAATAGCAGCTATAGCTTGACAGCCATTTACGGTACAATTTATATATTTTCCTGCTACTACACCCAGCTCTCTATCTGCTAAATAATAGTTCCTTTAGGAATATAAACGTTTGGTGGCACTATTTCGATTATCATTAATTCTTTTTCTGCTTGTTCTTGATTAAAAGAACCTATGTGGTAATATTTCCTTTTCTTTACCTTTTTCAGTATTATTAATTTGTTGTGATAAAAAGCAAATTTGTTTTTTATTGTTGTTAAGAGCACAGTTCAAAGTCCAAACTCCAAACTTTTTTGGTACTGTGTGGATGCATAGACATTTTCTACTTTGTATAAAATAAAAGTTCCTACTATGAGCAATAAACCGCTACAAATAAAAATATTTTTCTTTATAGAATCTTTCATATAATTTTTAATCTCTTTAAAATATTTTCTTTTCCTAAAATTTCTGCAATTTCAAACACGCTAGGTGATGCCGTCATACCTGTTATCAAAGCTCTGATTGGTTTTATAAGCTCATTCAGCTTTAAGCCATTATTAGCAGCAACTTCTTTAAACTTACTTTGCACAGATTCTTTCTCGAACTTCTCAAGGCTTGTTAAGCCTTCTATAACCTGATTAATTAACTCTTTATTACAGTTTTTTATTATTTCTTTTGCATCTTCTTGATAGATTATAGGAGAATTTATTAAATAAATCTTAGCAAGATGCACTAAGTATAGCAATGTCTCACTTCTGACTAGCAAACTTGGCATTGCTTGTTTTATATAACTTATTTCCTGCTTACTAACTTGATGGTTTTGCTCTAATATTTCTACAGTCTTGGAAATTAAACTTTCATTATCAAGAGCTCGTAAATAATGGGCATTAAGGCTATTCATCTTAGCAAGATCAAGCCTAGCTGGTGATTTACCTAAAGAATGAAGGTTAAACCATTCTATAGCTTGATTCATTGAAATAATTTCATCATCACCATGACTCCAACCAAGGCGCAGTAAATAATTGCATAAGCTTTCCGGTAAATAGCCCATATCTTTATAAGCTTCAACACTGAGTGCGCCATGCCTTTTCGATAATTTGCTACCATCTGCCCCATGAATTAGAGGTATATGCGTCATGCTTGGCACATTGAAGCCGAAAGCATTATAGATTGCTATTTGCCTTGCAGCATTAGTTAAATGGTCATCTCCACGAATAATATGGGTTATGCCCATATCGTGATCATCTACTACCACGGCTAGCATATAAGTGGCAGTACCATCAGAACGCAAAAGTACCATATCATCAATATGAGAATTCTCAATTACTACATCTCCTTGCAAAGTGTCATGGATTGTTATGCTACCAACACGTGGTGTTTTTAGTCGTATTACCGGCTTTATATCAGTAGGGTAGAGAGATGGGTCCTTATTACGCCACTGGCTATTAAAAATGAAATGCTGCTTATTTTTTAAAGATGTTTGTCTCTGCTTTTCTATTTCTTCTTGAGACATAAAACAATAATATGCCTTACCTTCTGTTAGAAGCTTTAACGCTGCCTTCTTATAAATTTCATTACGTTTAGATTGAAATATAACTTCATCGTCCCAGTTAAGCCCTAGCCATTTTAGTCCCGAGAATATAGAATCTACGGCTTCCTTTGTAGATCTTTCTTTATCTGTATCCTCAATGCGAAGCAAAAATTTACCATTATGATGCTGAGCAAATAAATAGTTAAATAAAGCAGTTCTTGCTGAACCTATATGTAAAAACCCCGTAGGTGATGGAGCGAATCTAGTAATTACATTATTAGTCATTTATTGTTTTTTTTTAGATAAATACATAAAATAATTCACATCTATATTGTCATTTAATTTCCACTTACTATGAGTTATATCATATACTAAACCTTTTAACTCTTTGATTTCTACATTTGTACTTTCTAATATCTCATATATTTCTGAAGGTTTTAAAAATTTACTATAATCATGTGTATTTTTGGGCACCCATCCTAAAATATATTCAGCAGCTATTATCCCAAGAAAATATGCTTTTTTAGTGCGGTTAATCGTAGAAATTATAGCCATGCCTCCAGGTTTAATATGTTCTACTAAATTAGGTATAAATTTCTGAACGTTCTCTACATGTTCAATAACTTCAAGACAAATGACTACATCATATTGTTTGTTGTTTTTTAGTTCTTCTATAGTACTCTTAAAGTAATTTACTTGTACATCATTTTCTTTAGCATAATTTAATGCAGTATTGATATTACTTTGTAGAGCGTCAATAGCTGTAACGTTAAAACCTGCTTTAGCTAAAGGTGTAGCAATTAATCCTCCGCCGCAACCAACGTCGAGTATCTCTAGTCTAGAAATATCATTGTAATGTAAGGTTATTTTCTCTATTATATACTTAAGTCGAATAGGGTTGATGCGATGTAAAATACTGAATGCTCCTTCCTTATTCCACCAATTATGAGAAATTTTTTCAAACTTTTCTAATTCTTTTTTATCAATTGAAGACATACACTTATATAATATACTTAGATGACTCTCATAATACTAGCCTTAATTTTAATTAGTTTAATATTTGCGCCTCTTGGCTGTATTGCGTTATGGAAACGTTATATCTGTTTTGGTGACGGGCTTGCTCATAGTAGTTTTTTAGCAGCTAGTATTAGTATTATAGCACATTTTCCATTAATATATTCAGGATTAATCATGGCTATTCTCTTTTCATTTTTTGTTTTTATATTTAAAGATAATTCTGAAAAAAATGCAGTTATTAATTTAATTGTTAGTTTTATGCTGGCTACAGCTTTGATTATTAATTATTTTAGTTTTGCACAAAATAATATAACAAATTTATTATTTGGTGATATTTTATCTGTATCTTTTAATGATTTAATTATGTTAGTAATAATATTAGCAGTAAGTATAGGTTTTATCGTATATTTTTATAATCAAATTCTTCTTGTAATTGTTAATAGAGATATTGCAATAATAAAAGGTCTAAGAGTAAATGTTATCGAGTTAGTATTTTTGCTTCTTTTATCATTATCAGTATTTTTTGCTATCAAAATGGTCGGCGCACTTATGGTAACAGCTGTGTTACTTATCCCTGCTATGATTGCACGATTTATAGCGCATAGTCCCGCTGGAATGATTATAATATCAGTGTTGGTCTCATTATTTATTAATTTTTGTGCATCTTTTGTATCTTTCTATTTTGACTTACCACTAACTCCAATAGTTATCATAATAGGCACATTTATCTATAGCTTGTTATATTTAAAGCAATCATTTATCAATTAATATTGATTCTTTAAACTTTTTATATATAACTCTTACATTAATTTATTAAGTTTTTTTAACAAAGGGCAAATTATACAAAATTCAAAACAAGATAAATCAATATTATTTCTAATATGAATTTAGGATAAGTGAGTGGGGAGAGAAGAGAAGCAATAAGAGATTTCAAAGAGAGTGTTAGTTACATAGTATTTTGATTTTAAAATATGCGCTCAACAATGAAGAAATATACATCTAAAGTAGATTAGATATACTTGATACTTTTTGCAAAGTATATGTAAAGAATGAAAGCAACAAAATTAGTACTAACATATAGAAAACCTCAGAAAAAAAGAAACTAAAAGCTTTGCAAGTTACCAACTATAGTAGTATATTTTTATTTATCACCATAATTAAAGATCTTAAGGTCACCATTTATATCATTTATCATACAAATATAAACGTTATTTTAGATTGCTAAGTTACAGATAAAGAATCTAGATATGGCTAAGATTAGTTCTACCGCTTGTTATGATGTCGCAACTA